>NZ_DDAH01000010.1:0-11262 GCF_002333245.1 Acinetobacter sp. UBA2063 | reverse complement strand
TTAATTACTCATTGCACCATTGTATTAGTTTTATAATGATTTAACTATAGTTTTAGGTGTGATGATAAATTAACTCTTCAGCTATAGTTTTAGATATAAAAAACGGAATCACTTGATTCCGCTTTTTAATCTGGCTTGATATTTAGAAATGGATATCTAAGCCAATATAAGGACCCTTGAAATTAAATTTAAGGTCATTTTTTTCGTAGTCGTCCAATTTAATGTCCAGAATACGGTAACCTGCCTTTAAGCCCACATCAACCAGTAGGTTATCGATAAAGTTGTACTGTAGTTCTGCCTGGGCATCGGTGATCTTGGCATCATTGAAGTTGCTATACAGCACTTCGCCCTTGGCAGTTAAACCTGTAAATGGAAGTTTTGCACCTGCTGTTGCATAGATCACAGGAACTGTCTTATCAATATCTGTTTTGCTGAGAGCAAGAGTGGTGACATGACCGTTCAGGGTGGTTGCACCCACACCAACATCTGCATTTACGATATTATCCAGAATTTCATAGTATAGAATGAAGTCTGCATGATCCATGTTAATGTCATAGACTGGTTGTCCAGCAACTTCATTTTCAGTTTGGGTTTTTAAATTTACATAGCGAATTTTGGCATTGGGAATAAGTGGAACAGGATGCTCGATTGCCAGTGATAGTTGGGCTGCACCTTTACGCTCAAGGTCCTGATCACTTGCCGCTGTCTGGGCAGCCATGTTGGCCTGACCATCGTAAGCCCAGTAACTTAGGTCACCCTTGACACCAATGACATCTGCCTGTGCCAAACCGCTTAAGCCCATTCCTAGAGCAAGCAGTGATAATTTTAATACTTTCATTGAATTTTCCTAATTAAGTCGCTAAAAAAGTAATGAATTGTTGTGAATTCATCTAAGATTGGGCGAATCATATAGTGATCCAGAAAAATATGCAGTAATCTAAATTTAATTTTTTAAAAAGGAAATAAAAAGGACAAATGCAAAAGGCGTAGGTGGAAGAGGATTTCACTTGAATATTTTATATGCTGGACGGCAATAATTTGACTATACGGTTAAAATAACATTCAGTTGAAAAATAATCAATTATTTAAAAAACATAATTTTTCAGACAGAAATTACAGTAAAAAGAAATAAAAACAGGTATTGTTCGGCTATTAAAAAGCAGAAAAACAAAATCCAATCTTTAAGGAAGATGGTTTGGTTTTTGCTTGTTTGTTCATGAAAATGAGAGGCCCACAAGGTTGAAATTTCATGCAAGCAAAACAGGATTTTTATGGCACTTTTCATGTCTGTTGGATAATAAAACCTAACGCAGTATGAAAAATGCCAGCGGTATATATTTAGGTGTCATATGGCAGATTCTCGTGAAAACTGGACATCACGATCTGGTTTTATTATTGCAGCCGTTGGTTCGGCTGTAGGTTTGGGTAATATTTGGCGTTTTCCTTATGTTGCCTACGAAAATGGTGGTGGTGCGTTTCTTATCCCCTATTTACTCGCACTGATTACAGCTGGTTTACCTCTTTTATTCTTGGATTATGCAACTGGTCATCGTGCGCGTAATTCACCACCCAAAGCCTACCGTGCCCTGTTTAAAGGCGGCGAGACGCTTGGCTGGTGGCAGGTGTGTGTCTGTATCATTATTGGTTTGTACTATGCCAGCGTCCTGACCTGGGCGGGAAGTTATATCTATTTCTCAGTCGGTCAGGCGTGGGGCAGTGATCCAGAAAGTTTCTTCTTCAATACCTATTTGCAGACTTCAAAGGCAACGGGTTTTGATTTTCAGTTTGTCAGTCACCTGTTTTGGCCAATTGTGGGAATCTGGGCGCTGACCTTGGTCATTCTATATGGTGGTGTAAAAAAGGGTGTTGAATTATCCAACAAGATTTTCATGCCGTTGCTGTTCGTACTGTTCACCATTCTTGTGATTCAGTCACTACGTTTGCCTGGTGCGGTTGAGGGCTTAAACGCATTCTTTACTCCGAACTGGTCTGCGATGATGGACTATAAAGTGTGGCTGGCGGCGTATGGCCATACATTCTTCTCGCTATCCGTTGGTTTCGGGATCATGGTGACCTATGCCTCCTATCTCAAGCCTAAAACCAATTTGACAGGTTCTGGCTTGATCGTTGGCTTTGCCAATGCGTCAACTGAAATTCTGGCGGGTATTGGTATTTTTGCGGCATTGGGTTTTATGGCGCATACCGCAGGCAAGGAAGTGCAGGATGTGGTCAGTGGTGGTATTGGCCTTGCATTTATTGCATTCCCAAAAATCATTTCAAGTCTGGGTGCGGGTGCTGACCTATTTGGTCTATTGTTCTTCTCCTCACTGTTTGTGGCGGGTATTTCTTCCATGGTCAGTATTCTGGAAGTGCCAATTGCGGCAATGCAGGACAAGTTGAAATGGGGCCGTAAGAAAGCAGTAACCATCATTGGTGGGGGCAGTGCACTGGTTTCAGTGATCCTGTTTTCAAGCGTGAATGCGATTAAACTGGTGGATATCGTCGATCACTTCATCAATAACATCGGGATTATTGGTGGCGCATTGATTTCAATTATCAGTATTGCGTGGTTTAAACGTTCAGCCCTGCTTGAGCTTCGTGACCATGTCAACCGTATTTCAACGATTCAACTCGGCAAGGGATGGGATTTTACCCTCACCGTGATTACCTCACTGATCCTGCTCACCACCTTAAGCATGACGGTATTTAATCTGGTGAAAAATGGTTACGATACCTACAGTATGAGTTTACTGGGCATCTTTGGATGGGGCAGTGTGATTTTCTGTGCTGTGGTTGCAATGGTGCTCAGCAAGATGAAAGATCGCTAGGAGTCTAGAATGAATACTTCCGCTATTATTATGATGATTGTTTCAATGGGTTTTATTTGGGGTGGGCTGGCTTTTTCCATTCTGCATCTGATGAAGCATCCAGAAGAAGCAGATGATGTTCTGGAAGATGTAAAAGACCAGCATACGCTTTAGTAAATGAGTAAAAAAACAGCCCTCAATGTAGGGCTGTTTTTTATACGAATTCAAATCAGGTGGAGATTTACAAGGGAATCGGCAGGACACAGCAACAGAAAGCATTCATGGGCTGGGTCGGATATGTAGCAAGGGTTTTGGCAGCCTGATGGCAACTGGAAAATTGTCGGTAGATCGCAGGCAGGCCTGAAATCAGTCCCTGTTTCTGGACAATATTTTTGACTGCACCTGAACAGGTCGTGCCACCATAAAGCTGACCCGCGGCGCATTTAAATCCCTTTATGGGTGAGAGGTGTTGCTGATAGGCTTCAATTGTTTTAATTGCCAGTGTATCGGTGAGTTTAGACAGAATCGCCATTTAAAATACCCATTATAATTGTATTTGACCTACTCAAATTAACTGATTTCCTGAAATAATTAGGTTAAAGCCTGTTTGCTTTTTATGATGAAAATGCTGCCAAATAGCAGCAATCGTAACCATTTAAATTGTTTGAATTAAATCAAAAAAAAAAGCAGGCTTTGAAGCCTGCTTTTTTATTAGCCTAATTTCTTAATCTGACAATAGTAGAAACCATCACCTGATTGTGCAGTTGGTAATAATTGACGACCGTAGTTCTGTTCAATGCCCCAATTGGCTTCGATTTTGATTTCCTCTGCATCTGCATGTTCCGCAAAGAATGCAGCCATTTGCTGTTCATTCTCAGCTTTTAGAATGGAGCAGGTGATATACAACAGCGTTCCACCAACTTTGAGCTGTTGCCAGATCTGTTGAAGAATCTGTTTTTGTAATTCAACTGTCTGTGCGATATCAGTCGATTGTCTGAGCAGACGGATATCAGGATGACGACGAATTACGCCTGTTGCAGAACAAGGCGCATCGAGCACGATACAATCGACGGGTTCTGGTGCCTGCCAAGTGGTTGCATCAGCTGTCACGATCTCAACATTATGTTGATCTAGTACAAGACGTTCTAAATTTTCAGAAACTCGCAGTAAACGTTTTGCATCATGATCAAGTGCAATCAGTTTTTTCGGGTTAAATCGCTCAAGGATATGTGCAGCTTTACCGCCTGGTGCAGCACAGGCATCGACAACCACTTGGTTATCTAAGTTCGGTAAAAGCATCGCGCACAATTGGGCATGTTCATCCTGAACAGAAAAGCCACCTTCTTCGAAACCAGGTAAATGGGTAATATTGCCCGTTTGTTCCAGAATAATACCCACATCTGAAAGCATACAAGGACGGGCATCAATCTGTTCTTCATCTAAAATATCAAGATACTCATCACGACTGATTTGACGTTCATTGACGCGCAGGGTCAGAGGGGCCACTTGTTTTAAGGCTTGGCATAGAGTTTCTGCTTGCTCAGGCCAATCTTTTTTAAGTCGCTTGAATAACCAGCTTGGTAAACCATGCGTATTATTCAAAGCGCTTTCAAATTCAGCTGTTTCACGTGAAACACGACGCAGAATCGCATTGACCAAACCACTCATTGGCTCAAAACCGAGTTGCTTAGCCGCATTTACCGTTTCTGAAATCGCAGCATGTACAGGAATACGCGTACATAAAATTTGATATAAACCTAGATATAAACAACTTTCTAGCGCTTCATTGTCCAATGGCTTCGTAAGTAAGGGTAAGGTAATTGCTTTTAAAGAAAACCATTGGCGTAAACAACCTAAAGTAAGTTCGTGATATAAACCACGGTCACGTTCAGAAACAATATTGATATGTTGATTTAAAACAGAAGCCAAAGATTGCCCGTTTTGAACCGCCAAAAGTGTTTTGACCACTTGTGCGCGCAGATTCAAATTTTTTGCAGATGATTGATTCGATTGGCTCATGGGAGAATTTGTCCAAGATGTAGTTTTTGAGTTTGGGCAATTTGGACAGCATTGAGCGCTTTACCACCTGACCACTGTAAACTGGTTAAGCACACGACACTGTTTTCACCACAAGCGACATGTACGCCTTGCTTATCAATTGCAAGAATTTCACCTAATTGAGCATTTGCTTTACTGATCTCGGAGCGCATTGAACTCCAAACACGTAAGGCGTTATTTTCATCCAATTGAATAAAAGCCACAGGCCAAGGGTTGAACGCACGAATATTGCGGTCGATTTGGATTGCAGTTTGCGTCCAATCAATTCGTGCTTCTGATTTCACTAATTTATGTGCATAAACCGTGAGGGATTCATCTTGAACTTCACGTTTTTCGATAAAATCCTGCAAGCTTTGCTCTGACTCAAGCACGGCACAAATCGCTTCAGCACCTTGAGTCGCCAATTTGTCATGCAAGGTTGCAGAGGTATCTTCTGCTGTAATTGGACAATAGGTTTTGTACATCATATCGCCTGTGTCCAAACCTGCTGCCATTTGCATGATGGTAATGCCAGTTTCTGTATCGCCTGTGGCAATCGCACGTTGAATTGGTGCTGCGCCACGCCAGCGGGGTAATAGCGAACCATGGATATTTAAACAACCATATTTAGGGGTATCTAAAACCGCTTGCGGTAAGATTAAACCATAGGCTGCAACCACCATGACATCAGCGCCTAGAGCAGCAAGTTCTTGTCGAGCTGCCAAACCTTCTTCAGTAGACGCTTTAAAATTCAAAGGTTGATAGACAGGTAAACTGTGTTCAAGTGCCAATTGTTTAACAGGCGATGGTGTTAATTTTTGTCCACGTCCTGATTTACGGTCAGGCTGGGTATAAACCGCAATGATCTGGTGTGATGTTTTTAATAATGCCGCCAATGCGGTTGCCGCAAATTCAGGCGTACCAGCAAAAATGATTTTCACAAATGGAATCCAAATAAAACTTATCGCAAATTATAAGCGAAAACGTGACGAGTCCCTAATTCACGGGCTGAATTGCATTTGTGTAAAAAAGATAGGCCTGTTGGTCATCAGTTAAACGATAACTTGTAGTATGATGGAAACAGCTCAGTATCATTTCGCCAGAGAGAATGTTCTATTCTTCTCGAGCACAAACTTGTTGGGAATCAAAAATGCCTGATTATCGTTCGAAAACATCAACACATGGAAGAAATATGGCTGGCGCGCGCGGTTTATGGCGTGCGACAGGTATGAAAGATGAAGATTTTGGCAAACCAATTATTGCGGTGGTCAATTCATTTACCCAATTTGTTCCTGGACATGTGCATCTTAAAGATTTAGGGCAACTGGTTGCACGAGAAATTGAAGCTTCTGGTGGTGTCGCAAAAGAATTTAATACCATTGCCGTTGATGACGGGATTGCCATGGGCCATGACGGGATGCTGTATTCACTACCATCACGTGATTTAATTGCCGATTCTGTAGAATATATGGTGAATGCACATTGTGCCGATGCAATGGTGTGTATCTCGAACTGTGACAAGATCACACCAGGAATGCTGATGGCTGCAATGCGCTTGAATATCCCAGTGGTGTTCGTATCTGGCGGTCCTATGGAAGCGGGTAAAGTCAAATTCCGTGGTGATGAAAAGGCAATCGACTTAGTTGATGCCATGGTCGTTGCAGCAGATGAAAGCTATACCGATGAAGAAGTTGCAGCATTTGAGCGTTCGGCATGTCCAACGTGTGGTTCATGTTCGGGTATGTTTACTGCAAACTCAATGAACTGTTTAACTGAAGCTTTAGGTTTATCATTGCCGGGTAATGGTTCTATTGTTGCAACTCACGCTAACCGCAAAAAACTATTCCTAAAAGCAGGTCGTTTAGTCGTTGAACTTGCGAAGCGTTATTATGAACAAAATGATGACAGCATTCTGCCACGTTCAATTGCAACCAAAGCAGCATTTGAAAATGCGATGACTTTGGATATTGCAATGGGTGGTTCTACCAATACCGTATTGCATTTGCTTGCTGCTGCACATGAAGCAGAAGTTGATTTCACTATGGATGATATCGACAATTTATCTCGTAAAGTACCTGTATTGTCTAAAGTTGCACCTGCAAAGTCGGATGTGCATATGGAAGATGTACACCGTGCTGGGGGTATCATGGCGATCTTGGGTGAACTCGATCGTGCTCACTTACTGAACACCTCTTGCCCAACGGTACATGAACCTACTCTCAAAGATGCTTTAGACAAGTGGGATATTATCCGCACTGAAGATGCAGATGTTTATGAGTTTTATCGCTCATCACCAGGTGGTGTTCCAACTCAAGTGGCATTTTCACAAAACCGTTATTATTCAACTTTGGATGGTGACCGTGAGAAAGGTGTGATTCGTAATGCTGAACATGCTTTCTCTAAAGATGGTGGCTTGGCAGTCCTTTACGGCAACATTGCTTTAGATGGTTGTATCGTGAAAACTGCGGGTGTGGATGATTCGATTCTTAAATTCACGGGAACGGCTCGCGTGTTTGAAAGCCAAGATTCAGCGGTTGAAGCGATTTTAGATCATAAGATCGTGGCAGGTGACATCGTTGTCATTCGTTATGAAGGCCCACGTGGTGGTCCAGGCATGCAGGAAATGTTGTACCCAACCAGTTACTTGAAGTCGAAAGGTTTGGGTAAGGACTGTGCCTTGATTACCGATGGTCGCTTCTCTGGTGGTTCTTCAGGTTTATCCATTGGTCACGTGTCTCCAGAAGCAGCGGAAGGTGGTGCAATTGGTCTGGTTGAAGATGGTGATACCATCCAAATTGATATTCCGAATCGTAGCATTCACCTTGATGTTGATGATGCAACCATGGCACATCGCCGTACAGCTCAAGAAGCCAAAGGTTGGCATCCAGCGGAAGAGCGTAAACGTAAAGTGTCTAAATCCTTGAAAATTTATGCGATGCACTCAACCAGTGCCGCAAAAGGTGCGGTACGAGTTTTGTAAGCCCATTCAGTCCCTTTTGATAAAAAAGGGACTTTTTTCTCATTTTATAATATAAGATACTGAATACACTTGATTCTCATTTGCCAGTAAACTTGAGAATATAATCTACTTTTCTATAAATTCATTACGCTTAGAGGCGATTGACATGTCTTTGTTACGTCGTTGGTTTGATCCCATCCGATCGAGTTGGTTCTATCAAAAACCCTCTCGTCAGGCGGTGTTACCCACGGAACAGGGTTTAACGATTTACCTTCGTTTGGATGATGTTTATAGCTATCTTGCAGTGCAGCAGCTTGATCAACTCAATGAGATCTTGAGTGATGAACTTAAACCCCTAAAAGTCATTATCTCAAGACAGGATGCAGAACCCCCGAATGGCATGTCCAGACAGGATTGGCAAAGTTACTGTCTAAATGATGCAAAAATCCTCGCCAAACAGCACCGTTTTGGTTTTGATGACACCCCAGAGATTCCTAGTGCAGAAGCTTTACAGCAGGCTGAGACAATTTTAAGAAATACCCCATTACGAGAACAAAATTTTCTGCATTTGCTTGAAGATGTGTTTCATATGCTGTGGCAGCAGCAATATGGAAAGTTGCGTACCCTGTATGCCATGGCAAGCCAGCATCAGGCGCCACAGGATTATCCTGAGCGTATCTTTAAAGATGTACCTGTAGCCGCCAGCTATTTCGAATTTGGCGAACGTAAATATCAGGCTGTAGATGATTTGCTGCGTCTAACCCGCCGTCTTAAACAGCAAAAACTGCTGACGGGCAATCCAATTTTCCTGATCAACCATATTGAATGGCGTGAACATCTGATCAATGATGGTGAGGCACTGGCAGAAGTTCAGGCATTGCAACCAGAGCTGGATTTGTATATTGCGCTTGAAGACCCGATGAGCTGGCTGTTGCTGGCCTATATCAAGGAAGAGCTGGCCAATTATTATAATATTCAATTGAGCGTTTATCCGCTGAGCTATCATGGGCGGGACTGGTTTGACTGGAGTCTGGCGACCCGTGTTTCCAAACGTACACAGGTGGCATTCACCCCATTCTGTCGTCCAACCAAAGAAGCCACCTATGAAATGGCGAAGCTCTTTTACAGTGTTGCAGAGGAACAGCAGGTGGATGTGATCCACCAGATTTTGGAAAGCGTATGGACACGAGGTAAGGATTTATCCTTTAAGGCGCATTTTCAGCGGATGCAAAAGCGCTTGCAGATTGAGCAGGTCACCGAACAGGATGTTGAGGCCTTATTAAAACAGAATGATGAGCTATGCCAGCAGAAGCACCAACCCGACTTTCCTGTACTGGAATTACGGATTGATGGGCAAAGCTATGTGTTTAATAGCCTGTATCGGGTATGGATGATTGAAAGTATTATCAGTAATGTGCT
Organism: Acinetobacter sp. UBA2063; assembly: GCF_002333245.1. Lineage (NCBI taxonomy): Bacteria > Pseudomonadati > Pseudomonadota > Gammaproteobacteria > Moraxellales > Moraxellaceae > Acinetobacter > Acinetobacter sp. UBA2063. The sequence goes on along the minus strand of NZ_DDAH01000010.1, from coordinate 2,040 downwards.
GGAAGAGAAATATAAGCAGGAAAGCCAAGAATAAATAAAAAAGGCAGCCTAAGCTGCCCACGATTTTAGTTTTTATCTTTTAAGCTAAACAACAAATTCAGGAAAATCGCTGCAAACGTTGCTGTGCCAATCCCACCCAGATTAAAGTTGCCAAATAGCAGTTCAAAATTGCCTGCACCTAAAATAATGGTCACTGAAGCCACAATCAAGTTTTTATTGTTGGAGAAGTCAACCTTGTTTTCGATCCAGATTTTCGCTCCAGCAATGGTGATCAAGCCAAACACCACGATGGAGGCACCTGTCAGAACCGCTGTTGGAATGGTGCTAATCACCGCGCCAAACTTTGGTGAAAGCCCCAGAAAAATGGCGAACACACCAGCGATTACAAACACAATGGTTGAATAGACACGGGTAACGGCCATCACTCCAATATTTTCACCATAGGTGGTCATGCCAGGCGCACCGACACTACCTGACAGGGTGGTGGCTAAACCATCGGCAACAAAGGCCTTGCCCAATTGTGGGGTCAGGTTTTCGCCTGTCATCGCTCCCACTGCCTTGATATGGCCTAAATTCTCGGCAACCAGAATCAGTGCCACAGGGGCAATAATCAGAATTGCATTCATGTCAAACGCTGGATGTGAGAAGCTTGGAATACCGAACCATGGCGCGGCTGCAATCTGAGAAAAATCAATGGCTTTGCCTAAGCCGAGCACATTGGTTGCAACAGCATAAAGTCCGTATGCAATCAATAAACCCACCAATAAAAGTAAACGCTGTAGCAGGCCTTTGGTAAACACCGCGATAATGCCCATACACAATACTGTGATCAGTGCCATCCACATTTCAAAAGGCTGTCCCGCCACACCCTTGATGGTCACAGGGGCAAGGTTGAGACCAATGATCATCACGATTGCGCCTGTCACCACAGGTGGCATCAGTTTTTCAATCCAGCGTGTGCCAGTCAGCATCACGGCAAAGCCAATCAGGGCATAGAAAATACCACAGGCCACAATGCCGCCGAGTGCAACTGCAAGGTTTGGATTGGCTCCTGATCCAGTTATGTGACCAGTTGCGGCTGCAACGACACCAATAAAGGCAAAACTTGAACCCAGATAACTTGGTACACGTCCACCCGTGATCAGGAAGAAGATAATGGTACAAATCCCTGACATTAAAATGGCAAGGTTGGGATTGAATCCCATCAGCAATGGGGCAAGTACAGTTGCACCAAACATTGCAAATGCGTGTTGTACCCCTAATACCGCACTTTGTAAGGGCGGTAAATATTCGTTTGTCGCAACAGGGCGATGATCAATCTTTCCCTGATACGGCTGCCATTTTGGAAACCAACTTGACATAGATAAACTCTTGATCAGATAAATCAGCCGCTATGATACTCTGCCTGATCTGCAACTTTCATCTGGTCATGTTGGGCAATGGCTGCAATATCGTGGTTTTAAATACTTATTTTTATCATTTGGTAAAATAAATTTAAAGCTAAGCACCTATATTCATTGTGGATTTACACAAAGTTGACTATTTCACTCAACAAATAAAAAAGATGGGTTTTTAGCAATAAAAAATGACTGAATAGACATGCGGCATCTGCAAGTGACTTTACAGGTGCCGCGCCAGCTTAAATGATTAACCTGTATTCCTTAACCCTGCCGCAATCCCAGCAATACTGACCATCAAGGCATGATCGACAGGGCTATGTTCAGTTTGGTGCTGTGCCAGATACAGACGACGACGCTTCATCAATTCTGCCTGTAATAAATGCAATGGCAATAAATATGGTTTACGCACCTGCATGGACTGGTCCAGCACTTCATTATTACTTAAAAGCTTAGACTCACCTTTTAGACTCAGCAGGGTATCCACCGCATTTTGCAGGCGTTGGCGTAGCTCAATCCCTAGAACTTTTAAGTCCTGATCTTGGGTGAGATGAGATTCATAGTACAACGCAATATCTGCATCAGATTTGGATAAAACCATTTCCAGCATATCAATTAAAGTTTGGAAATACGGCCACTGTTC
>NZ_DDAH01000012.1:20652-23105 GCF_002333245.1 Acinetobacter sp. UBA2063 | reverse complement strand
CAGGTGTTGATGGAATTGCATACGCAGCTGTTACGCCATAAGCATCTTCTTGCAAACCTTTATAAGATTTCGTGGTTGCCGTTGTACCAGAACCAGTAACCACTGCAACAGTATCATCAGATGGTTTTGCAGTTTGCCATAAAGCACCGAATACTAAGCCATCAACACCAGCAGGAGTTAAATCTAAAGAGCCTGTTACACGAACAGCATCTGAATAAGTGCCATTTAATGCACTACCATAGGCTTTATAGCTCATTGGAACAGCAAAGTTACCAGCAACCGCAGCAGCTAAACCCAAATCTTTATTTTCATAAGTTAGTGATGTTGAGATACCATCGCCGAAACCATCACGACTGCCTTTTTGTCCTTTCAAGGTATTGTCCTTCGTTGACGATTCTTCACCTTGTTGGAACATGATGTTGAATGCTAAGCCACCCAATAATTTCTTATCAGTTTCAAAACCAATGACGTTATTTAAACGATCTTCACCTGCCAAAATTGCAGTCATATCCAATTCGTTGTGATCGTTAAAAATATCTTGGTTGTTGCCCGCAGCATTTTTAAAGTAAGAGTCAAAACGACCTACTTTTAAAGTTGCAACGCCGTTAGATTTAATACCGACAAAACGGTTACGCATACCTAAGTCTGTACCGTCGCCATCAGTATTAACTTGCCATTCCGCTAAGTAAACTGCTGAAAGGTTATCTGTTAATTTTTCTTCGCCTTTCACGCCAATACGTGAAGCGTTAGAGTTCACTTTAGTTACGCTTTCGTCTTTAAAACCGTTGTTGTCAATATTGTCTAAAGTTACGTTGAGCTTACCATACAAAGTTGGTGCTGCTTGCGCTGCATTCATGGCTAAAGTTGCTACAGTTGCAGCAAGAAGCAATTTTTTCATTGAGATTTCTCCAAAACACTTTTTTGTAAATGGCAGTTGCCTTAGTTACTGTAATAAGCTTGCTTATGTACAAAAAGTTACACAGCTCGCTAACTTGTATGCAGTATCGGCAAACTTTATGACAGAGAAGTGAAAGAAAAATGACAATTTGATGACAGTTTATATTTGGTAATAATTCTATTTGTTATTGATTATTAAATAGTTATCTAATAAAAAAACGGAGTAACAACTCCGTTTACGAAAAAATTATCAGTTACAGGGCTGCCTTAATCTTTTCAGCAAGCGCCTTAATCTTCTCCTGATCACCTATTTGTGCTGCATGACGACCAAGCTGATGAATGGAGCTTGGAATTAAATGAAAATGTACATGTGGAACAGTTTGACCAGCAGCTTCGCCAGACAGTTGCATCAGTACAATCCCCTTGGCATCCAGTGCTGTCTCAATCGCACGGGCAATCTTTTGAACGATCTGGATGGTATAGGCAGCCGCATCGGCAGGCAGGTCTAGCAATGTCACTGCTGGCGTTTTGGGAATAACCAAAGCATGACCATCTGCCTGAGGCATGATATCCATAAAGGCAAGAACCTGTTCATCTTCATAAATTTTAATCGCAGGCAATTCGCCACGAAGAATTCGGGCAAAAATATTTTGGTCATCGTAAGCCATGATGAGTCCCTTAATATAAATAATTCAAGTTTCCTCTCCTAAAAAAATAAAAAGGAGAGGACAAAATCTAATAATCAGTTTCTATTTACAGTCTAGCTCTTTTTGGCGAGCTTTAATCTCATCGAGACGTTGTTGCTCTTTGTCAGAAAACTTTGGTTTGGTGGTATGGCAGTTTTCATTGCCGTACTTGGCTTTAGCATCTGCATCCTTGAAACAGAAACCCTTAGACGCATAAATGAGGTTATAGTCATCCTGCAACTTTTTACAGTCTTGTTCTGGGGCTGCGGCTTGAACACTAAACCCTGTAAGGGTTATTAATCCAGCAAAAACCGCAACTGTAAACTTCTTCATGAGGTGATCCTCTAATTTAAAAGGTATAAACCAAAAGTCTTGTGGAATAGAAATATTCTACATGCTTTGGTCGCAACGTTAGTACTAATATAAGGCGTTTTAATGAAAATTCAATAGTGTATTTGAATATCTAATAAGCTTTTTCAACTTGATCTTATGTCAGACCAAGATCATTTATCAATGGGATGAATACACTGACGATTGCAGAGTTGGTTTTGCATCTGCCTTTTACTGAAGAAGAAATCAATGTTCGGAAATCGCTATTGGGACTTTATAGACGTAACAGGCAAATGAGAAACAAATGCATGACAGTGCTCTCACGAAGCGTTACATATGCTTGTGATATATATTTCTCCAATAATTAAGGAGATAAGTATGTTAGTCAAAATTGATTCTGAAAATTATTTGAATACTCAGCACATTGTGGCGGTTTCTACTTTTACTTCACCAGATGGCAATGTAAAGATAACGATTGATACAGTTACCGCAGCAAGCGGTCATGGTTCATACGTGGTAAACCAGAGTAATGAGGAAGAA
>NZ_DDAH01000012.1:2967-20568 GCF_002333245.1 Acinetobacter sp. UBA2063 | reverse complement strand
ATGAGGAAGAAGCGTCCAGACTGCTTAATTTATTAATAGACTCATTCAAATAATTACAAAAATGATGACTGTTCACTGTTGAATCTGTCTGGCAATTATTTAAGCATGAAGTGACATAGCTTGATTAAGGAATAAAATAACATGATAGATCAGAATAAGCCTTTAAATTTTCAAGATGATGATGAACCTCTGGATTTTGAAGATGAGGAATTTATGGATGATAAGAAAGAGGATGAGTTATACAACAGCATTACCAAAGATGGTTCCAGTGTTGACCCAGCCGATGATGGTGAACGGCATATTCGCCCAAAAGATGGTGATCCAATAGAAATTGAGGAATAAACAAGACCCGCTTTATTAAGCGGGCTTTTTTAGACTGGTATCTTAATTAGATATAAAATATTGTTTTTAAATGGTAATTCTATTCCAGTGTAATTTTACTCCATGATTCATACAGTTTAACTGCTGCGGAGAAATCACTATTCGCTTCGGCAGTTAAACTTGCAGCCTGAATCAAGCTTTGGGTCAGGGCAAGTATAGGCGCTGGAAGTTTCGCGTTATGTACTAAATCTAGCGCAATTCCTGTATCTTTTGCCAATAAAGGCAAGGCAAAGGTGCAGGGAAACTCACGACTCAGTACGCGTTGAGGAAAAATATTTTCGGTGACTAGACTTTTGCCACTGGAAGCATTAATACAGTTGAGTGCCGCGTCCAGATTGACACCATGTGCCTTTAATGTGGTAAATCCCTCGGCAACTGACCATAAATTGACGGCAAGCAACATATTGTTGATGGCTTTTACTGCAAAGCCTGCACCTGAATCACCAACATGCTGAATCAATTTTCCAACGGCTGCCATCGCAGAATAAGCACGCTCAAAAGCACTAACATCGCCACCTACCATTACGGTTAAAGTCGCATTTTCTGCACCGATGGTTTGTCCACTCACAGGTGCATCGAGAAAATCGACGTTCTGTACTTTTAGCTTTTCGGCCAGACGGCGAGCTGTCTCGGGCACACCACTGGTACAGTCAATCCAGATTGCACCTGATTTAATATTCACACCATCAATCAAGGCTTCAACATCTGCACTTGTTGGCAGGCATGAAAAGATAATATCTGCCTGTACTGCCTGAGCCAGTTCAACCGCTATAGTTCCATATTCTGTTGCATGTTGTTGAGCTTTACTAAAGTTTCGATTCCAGACATAAACTTCCTCGAAATGCTTTGGTAGATGGGCTGCCATACGATAGCCCATAGCGCCTAAACCGATAAATGCAACAGATTGACTCATAGTTTACCTTTTGATAGGAGTTGATCGTTCGGCCAACCAGTTGGTCAGTGTTGGCCAGAACTCAATAGAACTGTTTTGACTGGACATTAAACCTAAATGTCCGCCAGGGATTAAAGTAAAGGTGACATCCTGACTGCTTGTCAACTGGGTCAGTGGAAAAGCGGCATCGGAAGTCACCAGTTGATCACTTTTACCCGCACCAACCAAGAGCGAACAATTGATATTCTTCAGTTCAATCGTCTCATTCTTGAGTTTGATTGCACCATGCTTCAATGGATTTTGTAGCCATACATTAAACAGCATGTCCTGATTGATACCACCTGGATAGTCAATCATGTTATTCAGGAAATGGCTGAGTGTGGCATCTTCCTGAACCAGTTTGAGATTATCCAGATTTTTGAGTAACTGGATATTGCCATCAATCCAGCCTTTTGGATCAAGTAGTTTAAACCCTAAAGAGTTTAGGAAGCCTGGTGAATGAATCATCAGCTTTGGCAAACGATTGTATATATAGTGCTTAATGGCTGGATTGCGTGTCGTGATATAAGCCAGTGTTTTGTATAGTTTGCCAATATAGCCTGAAGCATAACTGTCAATTGGGCTACCGAGTACGACCAGATTTTTAACTGGATTAGATGGATGGCGGGCTGTATAAAGTGTGACGAAAATACCTGCCATACTCCAGCCATGTAGAGAAATTTTTTCAGATTTAGAATGTTTCTGGATGGCTTCAATACAGCGTGGAATAAACTTATCAATAAATGACAAGAAATTAACCTGATAGTTTTTATAAGTGAGTTTGCCCCAGTCAATCAGGTACACATCAAAACCACTGTCCTGGAAATGTTTGACCAAAGAGCGATAAGGATATAGGTCATAAATATCCATATTAATCGCAAGCGGCGCAACAAAGACCAGTGGCTCTTTATAACGTTTGTTTTCTGAGGCATAAAAACGAACACGGGTTTGTTTAAACTCGGCAATCACTTGATAGGCGGTTGATTGAGACAGCACCAGCCGATCTGTGTCAAATACACGCATGGCTAAATGTTTAAAGTTTATTTTTTGTTGTTCCACAAGCGATTTCATCTTTGAAAGTCTCATCATGAGTCAAGATTGCACGAAGTCTAAGCGATAATTTCATCTTACGCCTTGACCTTAAATACCCTGGACGCTCAAAATGTTGGCATATTGAAGCATGATGATCATAAGGCATACAAAACCATGAATCCAAGCGATGATTTAGAATATCAACTCGACACTCTGGCAATTCGCACAGGGCATGATCGCACCTTTGAGGGCGAACATAGTGAACCTATCTTTTTAACCTCATCGTTTGTTTGCGAAAGTGCAGCTGATGCCGCTGCAAAATTCTCTGGGCAAATTGCAGGTAATACCTATTCACGTTATACCAATCCAACCGTACAGGCTTTTGAAAAACGTTTGGCTGTTCTGGATGGCGCAGAGCGTGCGGTAGCAACCAGTTCAGGGATGGCAGCAGTACATGCCATGTGTATGGCGTATTTAAAAGCGGGCGATCATGTGATTTGTTCACGCGCCGTTTTTGGTTCAATCATTGCCTTATTTGAAAAGTACGTTGCAAAATTTGCTGTTGAAGTGACTTTTGTTGATTTAGATGATCTTGAAGGCTGGAAACAGGCAATTCGTCCAAATACACGTATTCTCTTTATTGAAACACCCTCGAATCCTTTGGCACAGGTGGGCGATATGCAGGCAATTGCAAATATTGCCCACGCGCATGGTGCTTTATTTGCAGTGGATAACTGTTTCTGTACACCTGTGTTACAGCAGCCGATTAAGTTTGGTGCCGATTTGGTTCTTTATTCAGCAACTAAATATATTGATGGTCAGGGACGGGCTTTAGGTGGTGCAGTTGTTGGTAAGAACGATTTGGTTGAAGAAATTAACGGCGTTGTGCGTACCCTTGGTAATTCAATGAGTCCATTCAATGCATGGATTTTCCTAAAAGGCTTGGAAACGCTCAGTATCCGTATGAAAGCGCACTGTGAAAATGCACAGAAACTGGCAGAATGGTTGCATCAACATGACAAGGTTGAAAAAGTGTATTACGCAGGTTTGCCTGACCATCCTGGGCACGAGCTTGCTAAAAAACAGCAAAAAGGTTTTGGTGGTGTGGTTTCATTTGTTGTAAGAGGTGAGCGTCAAGGCGCATGGACGGTGATTGACAACACGCGTTTCCTATCGATTACCAGTAATCTGGGCGATGTAAAATCAACAATTACCCATCCAGCAACCACCTCGCATGGTAGAATGTCTGCCGAAGCCAAACAAGCCGCAGGGATTGAAGAAGGATTGATCCGTGTATCTGTTGGCTTGGAAGATATTAATGATATTATTCGTGACTTATCACGCGGTTTAGATTTGATTTAAGAGAGAGACTTATGAATATTAATATGCTCATGCAGCAAGCCCAGCGCATGCAAAAGGATATGGAATCCAATATTAAGAAAGCCAAAGAAGAGCTTGCAAAAACCGAAGTTCACGCTGAGGCGGGCGGTGGTTTGGTTAAAGTGACCATGACCTGCCGCAATGTTGTAAAGCGTATCGAAATTAGTCCAGAGCTGTTACAGGACGAAGCAGACATGATCGAAGACTTGATTGCTGCTGCAATCAATGATGCGGTACGTCAGGCCGAAGTCATTTCTGAAGAAAAGCTTCAAGGTGCCAACTCAGGTATGGGCTTGCCACCAGGTTTATCTGGTTTATTCTAATTCAAGAAAATCTCCAGCCCTTTTATAAAAGGCTGGAGAAGCTTTTCTAAAACAATCGAGTCTATTTGTGTTTAGTGAACGATTTGAACAATTGGTTCAGGCATTACGTATATTACCCAGTGTTGGTCCAAAATCAGCACAACGTATGGCATTGCATTTGCTGATGAAAAACCGTGAGGGTGCATTTGCTTTATCACACGCCTTACATGAGGCATCAAGCCATATCCATGAGTGCCGCATTTGTCATTCCTTAACTGAAAACGAAATTTGTGACATTTGTGCCTCTGTGGAACGGGATGAACAACTTCTCTGTGTGGTTGAATCACCTGCGGATGTAATGGCAATTGAACAAAGCGGCAGTTTTCGTGGCAAGTACCATGTACTCGGTGGGCATTTGTCACCGTTGGATGGGATAGGCCCTGAGGAAATTGGAATTCCCTATCTGGTTCAACGCCTAAGTGAGGGGAAAATTGAAGAGGTGATTCTTGCCACCAATGCGACAGTTGAGGGGCAGGCAACGGCGCATTATCTGGTTGAGGCAACTAAACATTTGCCAATTCACATGACCCGAATTGCTCAAGGTGTACCTCAGGGTGGTGAACTTGAGTATGTGGATAGCCATACACTAAGTCAGGCTGTACATAACCGTATGAAGATGAAATAGGATGTTTATCCATTATTATTTTATCTACTTTAAATTTATGCTGTTAATTTAAACAAATAATTAAGTTTTACATTTTGTCTAACATTATCGTTGATATATTTGCTGTAATTTGTGGCACTATGGACAGGCGAAAAGGATTTTCGTTTTTTGATGATATAGAAAAAGGAGTAATTTTATGTTTTGCATGTGGAACACTGATTAAATTTATTTTTGCATTTGATTTCGCTTGAGCAATGACTGCAATTTGGCAGTGCCATTGCTAATGGTTCTTTATTATTTTACTTGAGCAAATATGTTTCAGTTTATCCAGCAGCAACAAGATTTAGCTGTTCTCCTTACTCAAATGGAACAATGTTCCATCTATGCACTAGATACTGAGTTTATTAAGGTTGATACCTTATATCCAAAACTTGGGGTGTGCCAAATCAATTTAAATGGCCAGGTTTCCTTGTTGGATGGAACTGCACTGGATTTGGTAAAGTTCTGGCAAAAAATATTTGATGCACAACAGAACATTTTCCATGCCTGTGGGGAAGATATTGACCTGATCTATCACTATGCAGACCAGAAACCACTTGGCAATGTCTTTGATACTCAAGTGGCAATGGCTTTTTTGGGACATGGCCTACAAGTCAGTTACCAGAATGCCTTAAAAACTCGTTTGAATATTGATATAGAGAAAGACCAGACACGTTCAGACTGGTTGGCTCGACCGCTCACTCAGGAGCAAATGAGCTATGCAGCCAATGATGTTCTTTATTTAACCAAACTTGCTGATGCATTGAAGAATGACCTAAAAGTGAAAGGTCTCTATCAATATGTATTGGAGGATTGCCAAAATCTCACCAAAGAAATTGCACTGGAAACGCCACTTGCAGCGCTTTATACCGATATTGGTAATTACCGCCATTCACGCAGGGAGTTGATGCAGTTACAGCAACTTAGTATCTGGCGGGAACAAATCACCAAGGCACTCAATCAACCACGCAGTTTTATCCTTAAAAATGCCACCATGATTGATTTGGTTGAGAAAAATCCACGTAATAATTTCCAGCTTGCTCAGGTGAAAGGCATACGTCCGAATATTGTGCGTGAACATGGTAAAACCATTTTAGATTTATTGAATTTTTTACCCCCTGAAAATGAGTGGCCATTAAGAATGGCTCGGCCTGTAAAAAGTAATTCTAAGGAAGTGGCACCACAAATAGAGATTTTAATAGAGCGTGTGGTTCTTGAAACAGCCGTTCCCAAAGAAGTTTTGCTGCGAAAAAAATGGCTGAACGCGATTTATGAGCATGTGGTTTTTCATCTGGATGAGCAGGATTTACCCAACTATTTATTGGGCTGGCGTTATGAAATCTTAACCAGACCATTGATTGAACTGTTGCGGCAGGATATTGAATATTTGGGCACACAGATGAAGATTTCCCAGTAAACAAAACACGACTGCTGCGTTAACATTCCTTGATGTACCTGTTATTTTTTTCATGTATGCTGTTTTTGATTGATAAGAGTTGTGAGTAAACATGCACTGCGATATTTATAGATCGAGCAAAAAAGACGAAATGTATATGTATATTGCTCGTCCAAACTATCCTGATGACAAGGAACCAGAAAATCTGTTTGATGGTATTCCTGAAGCCGTGTTGCAAGCATTTGGCAAGGCGACTTTTGTCATGCATCTGGAGCTGCACAATGAGCGCAAGCTTGCCCGTGTGAACGTTCTTCATGTTTTGGACTCACTACACACCAAGGGATTTTTTATCCAGATGCCGCCTGAGGGATTAATTAATCCAAATGCGGTGGAACCAGAGGGTTTGCGCGGTGCTTGAAACTTTAACAGCGATCTGGTCCAACATCCTGTCAGTGCTGGATCAATTCCCTGAAGAGAATGTTGCGATCATTGTTTATGTGACAGGAACACTCATTGCATTATGGTGCTGGTATCGCCTGATGTCGCGTTTACCCAATCCAGTCGGTGGAATCCTATGGATTATTGTATTTGCCATTCTGGCAACACCTACGATTTCCGAGGGTCCAAACTCGGCATTAGCACCAGCAGTCTTTGGCCTGATTTTTGGTGTATTGACCAAAGAGCATATTTTAATCTGGTCAAACCTGTCATTAATCCTGTTTGTCATTGGTGTAGGTCTACTGGTTGGATTTTGCTGGTCAAAGTATTCCGCAAATAAAACTGTACGTTCCGCTTAAATATTCACACTAAAGTAAAGATAGAAAAATAAGGTTGTTTAAATGTCTGCTGATACTCAACACTTCACTGGTACAGATCAATATATTGCAACTGAAAGCCTTAAACTTGCAGTAAAAGCTGCGCGTGCTTTGCAAAAACCACTTTTGGTCAAAGGTGAGCCAGGCACAGGTAAAACCTTGCTTGCAGAACAAGTGGCTGAAAGTCTGGGCTTAAAGCTGATTACCTGGCATATCAAGTCAACCACCAAAGCCCAGCAAGGCCTGTATGAATATGACGCTGTTTCACGTTTACGTGACAGTCAGTTGGGTGATGACCGTGTCTACGACATCAAGAACTATATTAAACCAGGTAAATTATGGGAAGCCTTTACCAGCGAAGAACGCTGTGTATTGCTGATTGATGAAATTGACAAGGCTGATATTGAGTTTCCAAATGACTTGCTACATGAACTCGATAAAATGTCGTTCTATGTCTATGAAACAGGTGAAACCATCACTGCGACCCAACGTCCGATTGTGATCATCACCTCAAATAATGAGAAAGAACTTCCAGACGCGTTTTTACGCCGTTGTTTCTTCCACTATATTGAGTTCCCAGATGAAGCCACCATGCGTGACATCATCGCGGTTCATTTCCCGAATATCGCAAATACTTTGGTCAGTGAAGCCCTACAGGTGTTCTTTAAGTTACGTGAAATTCCAAACTTGAAGAAACCCCCATCAACCTCTGAATTGATCGACTGGTTAAGTCTACTCATGGCAGATGATATGCCTGAGGATGTGTTGCGTAATCGCGATAAGTCAAAAGCGATTCCGCCGTTGTATGGCGCGTTAATCAAGAATGAACAAGATGTGCAACTGCTTGAACGTTTAGCATTTATGTCACGCCGCTAAGAGTGTTTACCAATGTTTGTACGATTGTTTTACACCTTGCGCAAATATGGTGTACCTGTAACAACTCGTGAGCTGATTGATCTCAATCAGGCGGTGGCATCAGGTCTGGTTTTTGCAGATCAGGAAGAATTCTACCAATTGGCTAAAACCATTTTAGTCAAGGATGAGCGTTTCTTTGACAAGTTTGACCGTGCCATGAAAGACTATTTTGATGGCATTGAAACTTTTGATCTTGATGAATTACTTAAACAAGTTCACAAATTGCCAAAAGACTGGTTTGATCTTGAGCTATTGGAGAAACATCTCACTCCTGAACAACGTGCAGAACTACTCAAAGCGGGTTCGCTTGAAGAACTGATGAAAATGCTGGAAGAACGCTTGCGGGAACAGCATAAAAAACATCAGGGTGGCAATCGTATGATTGGTACAGGTGGAACTTCACCTTTTGGTGCTTTTGGTGATCATCCAGAAGGTGTCCGCATCGGTGGGCCAGGGCGTAAACGTTCAGCGGTAAAGGTGTGGGAACAGCGCAAATACCAGAATCTTGATGACGATCAAGTGTTGGGAACACGCCAGATGCAAATTGCGTTGCGTCGTTTGCGTAAGTTTGCCCGTCAGGGTGCAGCCGAAGAACTCGATGTTGACGGTACCATCCGTGAAACGGCCAAACAGGGTATTTTGGATGTACAACTCGTGCCTGAGCGCCGTAACCGTATCAAGGTGTTGATGCTGTTTGATGTTGGTGGTTCAATGGATGCTTATATCGCTGAATGTGAGAAGTTGTTTAGCGCCGCAAAATCAGAATTCAAAACGCTGGAATATTTCTACTTCCATAACTGTCTTTATGACTATGTATGGAAAGACAACCATCGCCGTAGTTCAACACGCATGAATACATGGGATCTATTCCATACCTATGGACGTGATTACCGTGTGATTGTGGTGGGTGATGCCAGTATGGCACCATACGAACTCAAGTCGGCAGGTGGTTCAGTTGAATATATGAATGATGAGTCGGGCGAAGTATGGCTTAGACGTTTACGTCAGCATTTTGACAAAACCGCTTGGTTAAATCCTGAAATGGAAGGTTACTGGCATTACACCCAGACCATTAACTGGATCAAAGAAATTTTTGAAAATCATATGTATCCAATGACACTAAAAGGCATTGAAGATATGACCAAATATTTATCTCGTTAAACTTCATAAGGCTGATTCATGTTGGATCAGCCCAGTTTTCCAGTGTTAAATCTGTAATGCGATTAAATTCCTTACAATTGTTGCTCACCAAAATACATTTTTCGGCAAGTGCATGACTTGCAATCCATAAATCATTATTACCAATCGGTGTTCCAGCTTGTTTGAGTAATAGTGCATGATGAGCATAGTACTCACAAAGTTGTTGTTGAGTACTATAAAGGACAGGGATTCGCAGAATCAGGTTTTCAAGCTGTTTTAAAACAACAGTCTTTCGCTGACTGCCGTAGGCTCCTTTTAATAATTCCGCATAACTGATAAATGACATACACAATTCATCATCCTGTGAGAGTTGATTGACTCGTTCAATCACACTCAGGGGTTTATTCTTCATGAAATAGATCAGAATATTGGTATCCAGCATATATTTCATAAAGCATCACGCTCTTGTACTTGGTTATCCTCTAAACGATTTTTTTCTAGAGCCTCAACAAAGTCATCATCAAATTCATTTAAGGCTTGCCATAATGCTTCACCTCGATTTTCATTTAAATCTGCAATAGGATGAATGACCAAATCTCCATTCTGATTCAAAAAAATTTCTACCCGCTTGGTATTTAAACGAAATTCTTGTGGAATACGAACGGCTTGACTATTGCCATTCATAAATACACGAGATGTAATTGATGTGCTCATCATAGCCTCCAATGTATGTACACATAGTGTGTACATTAAAGCATTAAATCAAAATATTGAATAGTATTTAATCAATCCAATTGATCTATTTTTTGTTTTCAGTGGATTAATGATGAAACATTAAAAAATAGTTGAAAAACACGATAGAATAAGCCGTTTTGCAATCCTTGCCTGTGGAGACCTACGTGGATCGACCAACCATTCCCCCTGAACATTTACAAGAAGCGTCTGAGCATTTATCAACAATTCGGGATTTTATCCGTTTTGGGGTGAGCGCATTACGCCAATACGATGCACATTTGGGGCAAGGTACAGAAGATTATTTTGCAGAAAGTTCAGCTCTGGTTTTGCAAACATTGTCACTGGAATGGTCTGCTGATGCAGAGATTCTAGATGCTAAACTTTTACCAAGTGAAAAAGCTGAATTTTTAAGTTTATTGGAACGCCGTATTAATGAGCGTGTTCCGACCTCATATTTATTGAATCTTGCATATTTCTTTAATAAACCTTTTTATGTGGATGAGCGTGTACTGATTCCACGTTCACCAATTGCTGAGGCGATTGAACAACGTTTTGCGCCATATTGTCTGGATGAAAATGGGCAGATGCGTGAAGCCTTGAATAATTTACCTGAGAATCCAGCAGCAAAAACGCCGCAACGTATTCTGGATATGTGTACAGGTTCGGGATGTATTGCTGTGGCCTTGGCTTATGCTTTCCCAGACTCGGAAGTGGATGCAACCGATATTTCCAAAGAAGCTCTCGAAGTCGCTTCAATCAATGTGGAGCATCATAACAAGCAATATCAAATTGCGTTGCTTGAATCTGATCTATTTGCAAAAATTCCTACTGAAAATCAATATGATCTTATCGTGAGCAATCCTCCTTATGTCGATGCAGAAGATATGGCAGATTTACCTGATGAATTCCTGCATGAACCTGAGTTAGCCTTGGCTGCGGGTCAGGATGGTTTGGACCTTGTTCGTAAAATGCTGGCTCAGGCGGCTGACTATCTTACAGAGGATGGCCTGATTGTGATTGAAGTGGGCAACTCTGAATGGGCAATGCGTCAGAACTTTAATACAGTGGACTTCCATTGGCTGACATTCCAGAAAGGTGGTACAGGTATTTTTGCACTCACTGCTGAACAATGCCGCCGCTATAAAGATATATTCCAGCAATCTATTCAAAATTAAGGGGCTGAAAATGGCAGGCAATAGTATTGGTCAACTTTTTCGGGTAACCACCTGTGGTGAGTCACATGGTGTCGGGTTAATGGCGATTGTTGACGGTGTACCACCAGGTCTGGAACTGTGCGAAGATGATTTACAAAAGGACCTGGACCGCCGTAAACCAGGAACCTCTAAATTTGCGACCCAGCGTAAAGAACCTGATCAGGTTGAAATTATTTCAGGTGTTTTTGAGGGTAGAACTACAGGCACACCAATTGGCTTGTTGATTCGTAATACCGACCAGAAATCTAAAGACTACGGCAATATCGCGCAGACATTCCGCCCTGGACATGCTGATTATACCTATACGCAAAAATACGGTTTCCGTGACTATCGTGGGGGTGGACGTTCAAGTGCGCGTGAAACGGCAATGCGAGTTGCCGCTGGTGCAATTGCCAAGAAATATCTTGCTGAAAAATTTGGTATTGATATTCGTGGCCATGTCACCCAAATTGGTAATGAAGTTGCTGAGAAGCTGGATTGGTCGGAAGTACCGAACAACCCATTTTTCTGTGGGGATGTTGATGCCGTGCCGCGTTTTGAACAGCTTGTAACCTCATTACGTGAACAAGGAACCAGTTGTGGTGCAAAACTGGAAATTCTTGCTGAAAAAGTGCCAGTGGGCTGGGGTGAGCCTGTTTTTGATCGTCTGGATGCGGATATTGCCCATGCCATGATGAGCATTAATGCCGTTAAAGGTGTCGAAATCGGTGATGGCTTTGCTGTTGCAGGGCAGTTTGGTCACGAAACCCGTGATGAACTGACCACAGATGGTTTCCTCGCCAATCATGCTGGCGGCATTTTAGGGGGAATTTCAAGTGGTCAAACCATTCGTGTTGCGATTGCCTTAAAACCAACTGCAAGTATTACCACCCCAGGAAAAACCATTACAATTGAGCGGGAAAATACGGATGTGTTAACCAAAGGTCGTCATGACCCATGTGTGGGTGTGCGTGCCACGCCAATTGCCGAAGCCATGCTGGCGATTGTGTTAATGGATCATTTCCTACGCCATCGCGCACAGAACGCAGATGTGATTTCACCATTTCAGCCAATCGAACCTTAATATAAGCTTATAATTAGGCCACACATATGATTCATTCTATGTGTGGCTTTAATAGTATTTTAAATATATCTTTAAAACTTTTTAAGTATTATTAAATTCAACAACAAAATTATAGTGCTTCAGAAATAACATTATCTGAAGTGGAAATATAATATTGATTTCTACCATTACTCTTGGCCACATATAATGCATGGTCAGCTTGAGAAATAAATTCCGAAAGACTGTCATTTAAACGCGGTGTGACTGTTGCCACCCCCACACTAATCGTAACATGCTCGGAAACATGACTTCTTGGATGAATAATTCCTATATTGCGAACCAGCTCCATTAACCGTTGTACCTGTATCACAGCTTGATCTTTATCTGTCATGGAGAATAACAATAGAAACTCCTCACCACCATAACGGGCAGCGAGATCGCCACTACGAGAGGCAATTGAACCCAATAAAATGGCAATCCGCCTTAAACACTGATCTCCTTGGATATGCCCCAGGGTATCGTTGTATAGTTTAAAGAAATCAATATCAATCATCATGATTGTAATAGGCATTTCATGGCGAATGGCTCGTTTCCATTCATTTTCAAGAACCTCATCTAGATAACGGCGGTTGGCCAAACCAGTTAAGGCATCCTGCCGCGATAGAACCGAAAGCTGCTGTGCCTGACGTATGAGCTCCAGCCGATTAAGTTCGATCATACAATTCTGTAAATAGTTTTCCCGATGTTGCCTGTCTGTGGCATATGCCAATGCCATACCCAAAAAGCTGCTAAAAGTATAGGTGCGGTTTAAAAAAGTCCAATCAATATAGCCACTTAGCCATGTACTAGCGATCAAACCCACAAGCCCACCACACCATCCAGCAAGAATGGCTGTGTAGAAACGCATTCCCACAAAGCCATAAATAATCACGACTGCATACATCATGGCAGCATGAAATAGCACATTATGTTGGCCTTGTTCTAATACGTTGATCAAGGTGAATATAATTGCAACAGCGCCCATTGATCCCAGACAAACATAATGATCAAACCATTTATTCATGATGGGAACAAAGGCTAGTAGCCAGGCGAGTAAAATGATAATACCGACCCAACCGTAATACGCACCCCATTCAAGACGCAAAACAGGGGGTAATACCTGATAGGTACCGAAACTAAGAAATAAATATAAACCTAGAATGATAGGCGCACGATAACGAAACTCATGGGCAGCCTCATTTCTGTATTGATCTCGATAGATCACTTCTAATTCTTTAGGAAACCAAACTAAATTTAGCCCGCGAGAAATTAGTAAGTCGATTTGTTCTTGTCTCAATATATTGGAAGCTTTCAACTTCATCTTATCTCTCACCACTTCCAAATATTGTTATAAATATCAAATAGGAATTATTTTTTACTACGTTACACTGATTTTAAAAAAAATGTGTATCATATTATAAAAAATTATTAATTTTTTTAACTCAATCATGTTTTATTATTCAGAATTTATCATACGTCTAACTTTCATCAGAAGTTCTAATTATGAACTAGTATGATAGACCTCTTGCGAAAATCAAAATTTTATCAGTGATAAGCGTTGATTTTTAAATATATATTAAATTCTAAAATAGTCAAAAATAATACTTTCTAAAGAGATCTAATGTTTCAATTTACTAAAATCTTAAAGAAACAAAAAATGTTACAAATTAAACAGTAATGATTGTATATTTACTGTATTAGAATGCAATTTAGACAAAAACAACAATCATGGAATGTGATTGAATCAAGTCATACGAAATAGGATGCATCGCAATGACTGCTATGAATCAATATGCAACAAAACTAGAAATTACCCCTCATACTGAATGGGCTCAACGGTTCTGGGATGGACTTTTACCTGCAAAAGAAAGAGTGAGTAAACATCCTTTATTTTTAGACATGGCGAGTGGTTCATTAAGCCTTGAATGTTTTCGTTCGGCATTACTTAACTTTTACCCTTTAGTTGCTCATTTTCCATCCTATATGGCAGGAGCATTGGCCAAGGCAACTTCTTTCTCATTGGATGGTGTAACTGAAACCAGGGACTGGCTTATTCAAAATATTAAGGTTGAAGAACGCCATTTAAACTGGTATCAGGATTGGGCAATGGGTTTTGGCCTTACACTGGAAATGCTGAATGAAGTAACACCACCTGCCGCCATGAATGCAGTCAATCATTTTCTCTGGACAACCAATTATCGAGGGAGTCTGGCCGAAAGCATTGCCGCAACAAATCTGGCAATTGAGTGGGCAACAGGGGACTGGACTATACAGGTGTATAAGGGAATTCAAACCTACACCCAACATCCAGAAGTCAATATTAATAAACGATCACTTGCCTGGTTAAGAGCACATGCACATTATGATGACCTACATCCTTATGAGGCTATGGAACTGATCAAGCGACTGTGTGACAAAGATCCAGTTTTGCAGAGAAAGGCTTTTTTAGCTGCCAAAGAAGGATTGGCCTATTATGAGCTTGCTCTTGATGAGTGCTATAAGTTGCAGCATAAAAATTAAAATCCATAAGACAGCTATTTAGTTAATACTAAATAGCTGTCTGGTTTTTATATTTTGATCAATTTAATAGTTGCATTTTTTCATCAAAGTTTTCTAGAACAAGACATTTTAAATGTTGCAATTCATCAAAACAGGTAGCGTAAAAACCACATACATCAGAAAGGACCTTGCAGCGCCAGCTCACGAATGAGCAAACATCTTTTCAAAGCATTATTTTATAGAGAGATTTCTACAAACTAAGGGCTGAAGTTATTGAAGCGAAAAAGTCTGATCTTTTACAGGGATACCTAAATGATCCAGAGCATCATGCAAATTATCCTAAAAATTAAGATGGAAAAATATTTAGTTTGTATTTCGCATAATGTATATTATGTTAAATAAGCAATACAAAAATCATAGATATCATAGTGAACATTTCAAGATTTTTTAAGCATTCTTTCAACCCGTCTTTTTATATTTTAAGCAATATAAAAATAAGCAACCACAAATGCAATGAGTACATTCATTTCGCTTAATTCAATACCTGCGCCAATGGTATCGCCTGTAATTCCACCAATTCTTTTGATAAATAGTGAACGCAAATAAAAAAGTAACAGTAAAAAGCTAATAAGTACGACTAAGCCATACCATTTGAACAGATAAAGCAATGATAATGTAATGACAAATACTATCCATAAAATAGCTTTGGGAAGAAAATCCGTCATTGAACGTCCCAAACCTTTATCTCTGACATAGGTTGTGGTTAAAAACAAAAATAAGGCGACATTACGTCCAAGCATAGGAACCAGAATTAAAAATGCATTCAAATGCTGTTCAATTAACACATAAAGTGCTGCAAATTTTAACAAGCACACTATGATGAGGCTGAGCACACCAATTGGACCACATGCTGGGTCTTTCATAATCTTTAAGGTACGTTCTCGATCTCCAAAACCGCCTACCCATGCATCTGCGGTATCGGCAAGACCATCCAAATGTAGCCCACCAGTAAGCCAAATCCAGATGACCAAGACAATACTGGCTAACAGAATGGCGGGTAACTCGATCAGAGCAACAGATAATCCAAATAAAATCAACCCAATCAATAAACCAATTACAGGATAAAATAATAGGGATTGTGCATTTTGCCTTGCCGTGGGAATTTGCTTTAATTGCACAGGAACAATGGTGAGAAATTGCAAGGCAATCAAAAATGGCAACATTACTCAACCTTTTCAAAAGATAATTGTGCTGGTTGATGAGACAACCTAAAGGAATGTAATTGCCCAAGTTCAGCAGACATTCTGAGTAGGTTATCCAGGCCCTGTTGTTGTGCCAAACAACTTAATAATTTAATCACACCGCCATGTGTGACTACCAATGCAGACTGATAGTGATGTTGCCGCATATATTCGGCAATCTGCTGAAAACCATTGAAGACACGTTGATGAAACTCGACTAAAGATTCCCCGTTTGGCGCATGATATTGGGTTGGAAATTGCCAGAAATTTGCCAATAACTCAGGTAATGTTTCATAGATGGTTTGAGTTGAAATGCCCTCCCAATCACCGAAATACATTTCCTTGAGATATTCATTTATAAATAAGGGTCGCTGTAAATCATTTGATAATTTTTCGGCAAATAATCGGCAACGCTGTAAGGGTGAACTAACAACTACATCCCAATTCTTTTGATTAAGATGATGTTGAACGGTCGCCTGCATTTGTGACCAGCCCTGTTCTGTCAGTTCGTCATCCAGCCAGCCACGCAAGGTATGACCTAAAGTTGTCTCACCATGACGCAACAAGTCCAGCCGTAACTTAGCCAACTTTATCACCTGAAACCACCGCTTCCGCAAAAGTTGCCATTTGATTATGTAACGCACAGGCAAGTTGAAGCATGGATAATGCTGCGCCTGCACCACTACCTTCACCTAAACGCAGGTTCATGTTTAAAATTGCTTGGGCATTCAGTTCTTTTAAAATACGTTGATGACCATATTCAGCCGATTGATGACCAAATAACATCCATTCTCTGGCCTGTGGCTGAATACGAACCGCACATAAGGCAGCAACTGAGCTGATAAAACCATCAACAACGATTGGCAACCCCATTTGTGCGCAACGCAGATATGCTCCTGTCATGGCGGCAATTTCCAGTCCACCGACCGCTGCCAAAATTTTCAAAGGATTATTCTCAACATCTGCTTGATGCAGCTTTATGGCCTGATCAATCACGTTAATCTTGTGTTGTAATTGTTCATGATTAATCCCTGTGCCAACACCTGTAAGCTGTTGCGCTGATTCATCTAGCAGTAAACAGGCAAGTGCCGAAGCTGAACAGGTATTGCCAATCCCCATTTCACCTGCAATAAAAATATCAGCCCCTTTCGATTTCGCTAGGTCTACGCTGTTTTTACCCAATTGTAATGCAGCCTGACACTCTTGTTCAGTCATTGCAGCCTGTTTGGCAAAGTTTGCTGTACCTGCACGAATACAGTGGCGTTCAACGCCTGCATACTCATAAGCATCACCAACAGTTCCACAATCAATCACCTGTAAATGAGCCTGATGATGCTTGGCAATCACACTGATCGCTGCGCCACCTGATGCAAAATTTTGCAGCATTTGGCGGGTTACAGTTTGCGGATACGCCGAAATATTTTCTTCTACCACGCCATGATCACCTGCAAAAATGCTAATCCACGGTTTATTGATTTTTGGAAAAACCGTACTCTGTAAACTTGCCAAGGTAATTGCAATCTGTTCTAAATCACCCAATGCACCTGTCGGTTTGGTCAGTTGTAATTGACGTTGCTCAGCCTGCAATTTTGCATCCAAATCAGGATGCTGAACTGGCGCTAAATACCAATGAGTTTGTTCAGCCATATTATTTTTCACCTTTTAAAATCATTGGAAATCCTGCCACACAAAACACCACTTTATCCGCCAATTGGCCTAATCCCTGATGTAAACGCCCTGCCTCATCCACAAAACGTCGGCTGGTTTCACCCATCGGCACAACACCAAGCCCTGTTTCATTACTCACTAAAATGATGTCTGATTTCAATTGGGGCA
>NZ_DDAH01000012.1:0-2833 GCF_002333245.1 Acinetobacter sp. UBA2063 | reverse complement strand
TTGGGGCAATACTTTCAGTAATTTTTCGGTTTGTTGCTGCTGTAATGCTGTATCTTCAGCCAATAATAAATTGGTCAGCCATAAGGTCAGGCAATCCACCAAAATGAGTTGATTTTCCTGATCAAGTTGCAGCAATTGATCTGCCAGAAAAATGGGTTCTTCACAGAGTTGCCAATGACTTGGACGTTGTTGCTGATGATGTTGAATGCGTTGCTGCATTTCTTCATCTAATGCCTGCGCCGTTGCAATATAGACAACTGATAATTCGCTTTCTTTGGCTGTTTGTTCAGCTAGACGGCTTTTACCTGAACGTGCGCCACCTAAAATCAGTTGTAACATATTTAACCTAATTGAATTTGATGATAAGGATAAAGTAATCCTTGTAAAATCTGGGCTTTATAATAGCCGAAAGTGAGTTGGTTCACCTGAATTTTCATGTTCTTTCGTGGCAGTTTTTGAATACGTTGCAGAACCAAATCACTGGCCCAAGTATCACCATAAAGCCCCAATGTGATATGTGGACAATAATCAACTGCTGCAATCTCTGTTGAACTTTGTGCAAGTTGTTTACGGATTTTGCCTAGGATGTTGTTCTGATCATGGATATGCAGGAATAATGCACTACTAAAGCTATCAATCTGGGTCATTTCCAGCTCAAAAGGTTCTAGCCGTAGTTGTTGAAGTAATTCAATTTGGTGATTTAAGGTCTTAATTTCAAAATCATCATCAAAATTGGGATGATGAGAAGTTAGAAAACCACAAACAAACAGTGTGATATGATATTGGCGCTGGTTAGACTTGATCAGTAAATCTGAAAATTGTGCCCTGATACCATCTAAATAGCTGATGAATTCAGGTTGGTAAATCTCAATATACCACACCCCATAATCCGAACGCCCACGATGCCATTCAGGATAGTCTCGGATTTCAGTGGCCATCAGTTGACTGGATGCTTGTAATAACACAACATTTAGAATGACTTTAAAGTTGTGCTATTCAAACATAATTTGCCAAAAAACTTAAGGCTGAATATTGAATTTAGACATATTCAGCCAAAGTCATCCAGGCTTTTTGAACATTGAAATAAAGTGGATTTTTTTGAAGTTGTTGCTGAATTCCCTCATATAACAAGTTAAGCAAGGCCTGTTTTTGGGAATCTAAAATGTCCAGTTTTTCAACATTTTCCTGTAGATGCTGCACAATTTCAATTTCATCCAATGCCAGTATGGTTAAGGCATAGACATAACCCCCAATTGCGCCTGTTAATAGGTTCTGATAAGGAAGCTGTTGCTGAATATGATTCTCAAGACTGCCCAAAACGCGCTCATTCACATTCAGCTTGCATAAGGGATTTCTTGCGACACGTTCACAAGGGTCTTTATAGGCAGATCGACAAGAATTTAAAAAACTTTCCGCCATACGATCCAGCTCTTTCGACTGGTTTGGCACAATACTTCCCAAACCCAGCTTAACCTCATCAACCAATTGAGTCATAAAGTTTTTAAGCCCTGAATCGGCCAAGGCAATACCGATGGTTTCATGTCCAGCTAGACTCGCCTGCCAAGCCAGCATGGCATGACAACCATTCCACAAACGGTTCTTGATGATCTGAATATCAGAAATATGATCAACCAAAATCATTTGGCGCATTTTGCTCAGCAACGGACTGCGATTTTCCACATAAATCGGCATATCCACTTCGCTATTGAACAAAATTAAGTCCATATTTTGTAAAAACTGCCCCGCCTGAAATTGTCCGCGCATATCTTCCAGACACACCTTGAGTTGCTGTTCCTGTTTTTCAGACAACGCCGTTTCATCTGATAATTCTATGGTGTCCTGATTTAAATCATTCTGATATTGCTTAAATAAACGGTGCTTGATATTCAACTGGCGATACAGTGCCTGATCACTGAGCTTGGACACGATTCGATTAACCACAGTGTCACAGAAATAGTGTTCACTTAAAATATGCTCGGCAATATCCTCATCGATGATTTCAAGCAGTGCTTCACGGAGACATTTCAGAATCAGGAACTTGGCGCCAACCTTGTTCAACACGATCAGGAATGTAATCGGTTCATCGTTCTGTGTGTCCTGTGACATAAAACGTGCCAGTAAACCTTTGGCAATGATTTTTGCTTCAGATGCAATTGCCTGTTCAGGTAAACAGAGTGTAATCAAGCTGGATTCCATATACATATCCAACATCTGCTGTTCATTGTCAGTATTGATTACTGTCAGATTCTCAATCCGCTCATCATAAGAACACTGACCATAGCGAATGCTGTAGCTGGCAAAACTATTGACTGACTCAAGATATAAACGGTTGCGGGTCGATGCCAAAATTCGCTTCGGTCGGGTAAAACCATCCCAGTGAGATAAAATCTGGGCAATATAGCCACCGCCAATCGCGCCAAAACCGTGAATCCCCACAGTCAACTGGTTCAGGCTTTGTGGAAATGGTTCCTGTAACTGTGGCATGCTCATTTCAGGAATATACTGATCCAAAGCATTCAGACACTCGTACATATCCTGATAATAAAACTTTGCCTTTGAAAGCATCTGATCATTGGGTTCTTTAATATCTTTAAATAACAGCGTAATACCACCTGCATCACAGGCTGAGCAAATTCCATTTTCGGAGTCTTCAAACATTAGGCATTGTTCAGGCTGTAAATTTAGCTTTTGGGCAGCCTGTATAAAAATTTCAGGATGTGGCTTGCCCCGTTCAACTTCATCACCACAGACCAGTAGGTCAAAAAATTTATAGACATTGGCGTTAATTAAATATTCTTCCGCAATTGCCCGACGGCTTGAAGTCGCCACAGCC
>NZ_DDAH01000059.1:0-5252 GCF_002333245.1 Acinetobacter sp. UBA2063 | reverse complement strand
TCACGTAAGCGTTTGCGCCGCACCATTGAAATGCTGGATGTACCATCGGCAGACCGTTTGGGTGGCTTGAAGGTATTCCGTTTAAAATATGCCAGTGCAAAAAATCTGGCTGAGATCCTGCAAGGATTGGTGACGGGACAGTCTGTTTCCTCATCATCTGGCTCAAATAATGCGAATAAATCCAGCTCGATTAATAACCTGACTTCCAATAGTCAAGGTCAGACTAGTAATTCTTCCTCAGGTGTTAATCCATCCATTAGCCTGAACAGTGGTTTTAATAACAGCCAGAATAATGCTGGCATCACCAGTTTTAATGGCAATGGTGTCAGTATTATCGCCGATGGTACTCAAAATGCCTTGGTGGTGAAGGCTGACCCACAACTGATGCGTGAAATTGAGGCAGCCATTCAACAGTTGGATATTCGCCGTCAGCAAGTGTTGATTGAGGCCGCGATTATTGAGGTGTCAGGAAATGATGCAGATCAATTGGGGATTCAATGGGCACTGGGTGATTTAAGCAGTGGTGTTGGTCTGATGAGTTTTAGTAATGTCGGGGCAAGTCTCGCATCAATTGCCGCAGGTTATGCCAGTGTTGGGGCAAGTGGCGCAGCCGCAGCCATTGCTGGAGATGCCAGCAAAGGCAATGGCGCTACATTCGGGGTAGGTAATTTTGAGAATTCACGCAAAGCTTATGGTGCGCTGATACAAGCCTTGAAAACCAACACCAAATCCAATTTCCTGTCTACGCCCTCAATTGTGACGATGGACAATGAAGAAGCCTATATTGTTGTGGGTCAGAACGTTCCGTTTGTGACAGGTTCAGTATCGACAGGAACTTCGGGTACGGTAAACCCTTATACCACTGTTGAGCGCAAGGACGTTGGTGTCACCTTAAAGGTGGTTCCGCATATTGGTGAAAACGGTACAGTTCGCCTTGAGGTTGAACAGGAAGTTTCGGACGTTCAGAACAATAAGGGCCAGGCAACCGACCTTGTCACCAATAAACGTGCCATTAAAACGGCTGTGCTTGCCGAACATGGTCAGACGGTGGTGCTGGGTGGTCTGATTGCGGATAATACTGCATTGTCACGTCAGGGTGTTCCTGGACTGAGTGATATTCCTTATCTGGGGCGTTTATTCCAGGCCAACAGTAGAAGCAATGAAAAACGCAACCTGCTGGTGTTTATCCATCCAACCATTGTAGGCGATGCCGATGATGTACGCCGTTTATCGCAGCAACGCTATAACCAGCTTTACAGCCTACAGCTTGCAATGGACAACAATGGCAACTTTGCAAAATTGCCAGAAAATGTGGGGGATATTTACCAGCAACAAGCTGTGTTGAATAGCTCACCCTATCAAAAAGTTCCAACAGCGATACAAAGCAAGACAGTTGTGGTGACCACACCTGTTGCCGTTGATGCGCCACCTGTGCAGAGGCAAAGCATACAGCTTCCCGCTAAGGCGACTGAACGGAGCAGGAATACGGTGACAACAACGACTATTCGCCCTACGTATTCACAGTAGATGCACAGAAGCGCTTGTGTCAAAATGTTATTATTGCAAGAAAATATGATAAGGATAGGCATCTATGACTTGGAAACTGCAAGCCATTACAGGTGAATTTACGGGGCAGGAAATTAGTGTCGAACGTGACATGCTGGTGGGGCGGCATCAGGACGCTGAAATTTTGTTGCAGTCCACTGATATTTCACGAAAACATGCTGCATTACTGTTTAGAGATGACCATATTTGGGTAAAAGATTTAAAGTCTACAAATGGAACATTTGTGAATGGTGAGCGTGTTGAGCAGGAACAGGAGATAGAATTGCATGATGGGGATATGCTCCAGTTTGCCAGTTTTATGTTTATGATTCTTGCTCCTGAGCGTTATAAGGCTCATTTACCTGAAATTGACGTTGAGCCAGTAACGACAGTACCGCATGATCAGGGAATGCCAAGCATTGCCGAGCGTGCCGCTGAAACACGTATTACACGTGATGGCATGCCACAACAGGTTTCCATCCCAAAACCTGCACCAATACCAGAAAATGTGCAAGTTGAGGCGGTTGCTGAGCCAAAGCCTATGCCTATGCAAGAGCCAGTCTCCCGTGTGGCTCAGGAAAAAGAGCAGCAGAAAAATGCTTCAGTTGGCCTGATTTCCATTATTATTTTAGTGATTTTGGCGGTGATTGCCTGGCTGTTCTTTAAATAATCAGTCTAAGCTTCTACAATCAAAGGCATGCTAGAAAGCATGCCTTTTTATTTCTGAGTAAATTCAATGTCTGTTGCACAGTTACAAAGTCGTCATCTTATTTTGTTTGATCTGGATGGAACACTGGTTGATTCCGCAGCCGATTTATATCGGGCCATGAACCTGAGTCTGGAAAAACTACAATTTCCTCTGGTGACAGAGGAACAAGTGCGTGCATGGGTGGGTAAGGGCGCGGCAAAACTATGTGAGACCGTACTTGAACATATATTTGGGCAGGTGAATACTGAGCAGCAAACGCAATTGCTGGATACGTTTGTGGACATTTATGCTCAGGAGTTGTGTGTCAATACTCAGGTCTACACAGGTATCTTGCCTTTTCTGGACTATTGCCAGAGCCATAACATGGTGATGGCATGTGTCACCAATAAACCTGAACATTTGGCAAAAGGGATATTACAGATTCTTAAACTTGATCATTACTTTAAATTGGTCATTGGCGGTGATACCTTGCCTGAGCGCAAACCCCATCCATTGCCATTACTGCATTGTATGCAGCTGTGTCAGGTATCCGCGGCGGAAACCCTGATGATTGGGGACTCAAGTAATGATGTGGAAGCTGCAAGACGTGCAGGTATAGATTGTATTGTGGTCAGCTATGGCTATAATCATGGAGAAAATATCCATGACTGCCAGCCACAACAGGTGGTGGACAGTCTGGAAGAGTTAGTTGAGGAAGATCTGGTGAGGAGAAAGGCATGAAAGCTGTTATGGTTTTTCGATGGCGGGCTTGAAGCAGCATTAAACGAAAACGCACAAAAATCGAAACTATAGAGAAAATTCATGACCACCCTCGTACAATTTGAGCAACTCAAGGCCGCTGGCTATAACACCATTCCCGTATACCGTCAGCGACTGGCAGATACAGAAACACCACTCTCAGTTTTCGCACGTTTTAAAGAGCAAAAGCAGGCCTACTTATTTGAATCAGTGGAAGGCGGGGAGAACTGGGCGCGTTATTCAATGATCGGCTTGGGCGAGTCAACAGTCTTTTCATGCAATGCGGGTATCCTCACGGTTCAGCAGGCGGATGGTTCCGTATCCCAGCAAGACTGTAGCGATCCATTTCAGTATATTCGCGACTTCCAAAGCCAGTTTAAGGTTCCCACCCAAAAAGAATTGCCTGATCTACCTAGCTTTACAGGTGGACTGGTTGGATATTTGGGCTATGACGCTATTCGTTATATCGAGCCAAAACTAAAAAATGTTCCAGCAGCTGACCCTGTCACCTTGCCTGACTTGTGGTTGATGCTGTCCCAAACCGTGATTGTGTTTGACAACCTGAAAGATACGCTGTTCCTGATTCATCATGCCGATGCAAACCAGGCAGATGCCTATGTACAGGCACAGGCCAAGCTGGACCAGCTGGAGCAACTGCTTGCAATCCCTGTCAGCCTACAGGCCAAGCCGCATACACCACCGCATTTTGAATCCATCACAGGTAAGGCGAGGTTTCTTGAGACCATTGAAAAGGTCAAGGAATATATCCGCGCTGGTGATGTGATGCAGGTGGTGCCTGGACAGCGGATGGTGTCTGATTTTGATGGTGAGGCCTTGCAGGTTTACCGTGCATTGCGTCACCTCAACCCATCACCCTACCTGTTTTTGGTGCAAGGGCAAACCCTGACAGACCAGAAACCTTTTCATATTGTGGGTTCTTCGCCAGAGATTTTATCCCGTCTGGAAAATGGCATTGCAACTGTACGGCCTTTGGCGGGTACGCGACCACGGGGCAAGACCAAGGAGGAAGACCTGGCGTTGGAGCAGGACTTGCTGGCAGATGAAAAGGAGATTGCTGAGCATTTAATGCTGATTGATCTTGGGCGTAATGATGTGGGGCGTGTCTCCAAGATTGGCAAGGTGCAGGTGACTGATCAAATGGTGATTGAGCGCTATTCGCACGTCATGCATATTGTTTCCAATGTGCAGGGAGAGGTGCGTGATGATGTGGATGCGTTGGATGTCTTTAAGGCAACTTTCCCAGCGGGCACACTTTCAGGCGCACCAAAAATCCGTGCAATGGAGATCATTGACGAAGTTGAGCCTGTAAAACGTGGCGTATTTGGTGGGGCAGTCGGTTATCTGGGCTGGCATGGGGAGATGGATATGTCGATTGCGATCCGTACCTGTGTCATCCGCGATCAAAAGGTCTATGTACAGGCGGGGGCGGGACTGGTGGCGGACTCAAATCCTGAGTCTGAGTGGAATGAAACCCAGATAAAAGCTCGCGCAGTGATCAAAGCGGTTGAATTATCATCAAACGGATTGATTTTATGAGTTTTTCGCAGTTTTTCTAAAAAAACTGCTTGCATCATGTGTGAGTTTTGCTAAACTGCACACCGTTCCGATACGAAACGTATCAAACGCTAAGATAAAGCCGGCATAGCTCAGTTGGTAGAGCAACTGACTTGTAATCAGTAGGTCCACAGTTCGAATCCGTGTGCCGGCACCATCTTAAAGTTGATAGGTTGAATAAAGGATGGCACTGCAAGTAAGTGCGATATGGTGGGATTCCCGAGCGGCCAAAGGGGGCAGACTGTAACTCTGCTACGAAAGTTTCGAAGGTTCGAATCCTTCTCCCACCACCATTCGACTTCGATATAAGTGGTCAGTACCAACATGCGGGAGTAACTCAGTTGGTAGAGTGGCAGCCTTCCAAGCTGCATGTCGCGAGTTCGATCCTCGTCTCCCGCTCCATCGAAGAGATCGCTCTTATAGCTCAGTGGTAGAGCACTCCCTTGGTAAGGGAGAGGTCTCGAGTTCAAATCTCGATAAGAGCTCCAGATATACAGCTTAGTAGAGAATATCTACAAAATTTAAAGAAGCAGGCTATTATAGTCTGCTTTTCAAGTATTAGGTGTCTAGTTTTTTAGGCGAATGTCGATAAAGAAAGTTTTTCAGGGTTGTTTTTCTCTAAACTGGTGTCGACGTAAACGAGGAAAATCAAATGGCTAAGGCTAAGTTTGAACGTAATAAACCA
>NZ_DDAH01000103.1:0-5738 GCF_002333245.1 Acinetobacter sp. UBA2063 | reverse complement strand
TAGGTGGGGGAGGATGTCAAACAACATGCGCCAGACATCCAACTCAGGGAAGTTGTTGAACTGGAGCAAATTCAGGCTGTCGTTAAGCGTTATGCCTTTGAAATGCAGCTTGGTGCAGGGTTACTGGAATTTATTGGTGAGATTGCTCAACGGCTGCATGTTTTTTCTTTACAGTCTTCAGCAGAATTACAAGACTTATTTTCAGATCAGCAGTTTGAAATATGGCTTTCCAAATTTCTGGAACTGGAAAATATCCGCCA
Organism: Acinetobacter sp. UBA2063; assembly: GCF_002333245.1. Taxonomy (NCBI): domain Bacteria; kingdom Pseudomonadati; phylum Pseudomonadota; class Gammaproteobacteria; order Moraxellales; family Moraxellaceae; genus Acinetobacter; species Acinetobacter sp. UBA2063. The sequence continues at coordinate 5,478 of NZ_DDAH01000103.1, read as the reverse complement.
CTATCTCAACCACTTCCTTAAAGAAAGTCCCTCTATTGAGCAATTGTGCCAGTACATGGCCACCACAACCTTGCAGAACAAGTTGCCAAAACTGTTTTCACAGGCTGATGAAGACAGAATATCTGAAAGCAAGTATGAATGGCAGCAAAAACTAAAAAGCTTTTCATACCGCCAGCAACAACGAATTGAGCAGAAACTGGAAGAAAGCATAGGCAAATTTATTCAGGAGCAACTGGCTGATTTAAGCCTACTGTCTAATGATGACATGGAAAGTCTTGCCCGCAATGTTTGGGATGATAACAAGGCCAAGCCGCTATCAGAATACACCAAACAGGTGACTCCATTGGATGTTGAAGAATTCTTTGTGATGATCTATGAATACTGGAAAGAATTACGCCAGTCCTCTTTCATACAAGAGCTGATCCTGTACGGTGTAAAAGTCTTTTATGATTTCTATAAAGATGAAAGTCTGGAAGATATTTTTGCAGCAATTGGTCTGGAAGACACAGATTTACTCAATGAGGCTGTACGTTTTTATCCAAAAGTTGTAGCCGCTTTAGACGAGCATGGTGTATTAGAGCCAATCATTACATTAATTCTAAAACCGTTCTACGAAAGCCCACAGACCTTGGCGACCATCGAAAAACATTTATAGCCTCTACATAAACCAGAACAACGCTGTTTTGGTTTGAAACGACAATAACAGGCAGCATCATATAGATAAAAAGAAACCACGCAGGAGCGTGGTTTTTTAAAATGGTGGCTATGACGGGACTTGAACCTGTGACCCCCGCATTATGAGTGCGGTGCTCTAACCAACTGAGCTACATAGCCATAAACTGTGAGCGCATTATCTAGTGTTCCGTATAGCTGGTCAAGTCTATGGTTTTGAAAACACGAAACATATGCGCAGTTTTTAGTCTTTTAATTTCCAACTGATCAAATTTCAACAAACATTTAAATCAGCCTAAAAATCCAGGGAAAGCATGTCTTTTATACAGTGAGAAAATTGATATCCTGAACAGCACAGCATATTTTAAAAACAACAGACAAAAAGAGACCACGCAGGAGCGTGGTCTATAAAATGGTGGCTATGACGGGACTTGAACCTGTGACCCCCGCATTATGAGTGCGGTGCTCTAACCAACTGAGCTACATAGCCAAAAACTGTGGGCGCATTATCTTAACTTTCACTACATACGTCAAGCGTATTTTTCAAAAAATCTTGGAAGTGGGCCTATAAGCTGGGTTCTGTCGAAGACGATCATTCCTCTAGGCGTACAATCACTCATACGCTCAAGCGACCTACCCGAATCCGATGCGGGTCACACCTAATGGATTCCTATTTGGTCTTGCTTCAGGTGGAGTTTACCATGCCATGAACTGTTGCCAGCCATGCGGTGCGCTCTTACCGCACCCTTTCACCCTTACCTCACGAATGAGGCGGTCTACTCTCTGCTGCACTTGTCGTCAGCTCACGCTGCCTAGGCGTTACCTAGCACCTTACCCTTTGAAGCCCAGACTTTCCTCCCCTGCTTCAGTCACGAAGACCTCCACAGCGGCGACCGTCCAGCCCACTTCGTGGCGCATCTTATCAAAGTTAGCAATTAATTGCTCGCATTTTTTTGTGCAGTCAGCTTCTTATATTTATCCATGAGCTCATCATGGGATTCAGCATGCTGAGGGTCAAGGGGAATACAATCGACTGGGCAAAACAACTGGCACTGTGGCTGATCATGATGGCCTACGCACTCTGTACAAAGTGCAGGGTGAATCTCATAAATCAGCTCACCCATATAAATGGCTTCATTCGGACATACAGGTTCACAGACATCACAGTTAATGCATTCATCTGTAATATATAAGGACATTTACCAACCTTGTTGATGTTTTCGTTCAAATGCCTCAACCACAACGGCAGGCACAAACTTGTTCACATCACCTTTTAAACGGGCAATCTCTCTCACCAGCGTCGATGAAATAAATGAGAATTGCTCTGAGGGTGTTAAAAATACAGATTCAAAATGTGGATCAAGCTGACGGTTCATATTGGCCAACTGGAACTCATATTCAAAATCTGAAATTGCTCTTAAACCACGGAGTACCGCTGTTGCACGCTGCTCACGGAAGAAATTGACCAACAAGCCATCAAAACCCACAAACTCAACATTATTCAAATGGCTCAGTGATGCTTTTGCGAGTTCAACACGTTCTTCTAAACTAAACACTGGATTTTTATGATGTCCAATTGCAATGGCCACCACAACTTCATCAAACATTTTTGATGCCCTTGCAACCAAATCAACATGTCCATTGGTAATTGGATCGAAAGTCCCTGGATAAATCACACGTGTTTTAGACATGCGTTGTACTCTAATGAATGAGATAAGGGGTGTATTTTAACAAATGTTCGGGCTAAACGCGAAATTCCTAAATGATGGAAATAGATTGCGTTTTACGGCACAATAGATGCAATTGTGGAAGTTTGAATTATGGTTAAAGCAACAGTCGTAAAAAAACATAGTGGTGGCACGATTGCTCAAAATAAAAGAGCACGCCACGATTACTTTATTGAAGAAAAATTTGAGGCAGGTATGTCTCTCCAAGGCTGGGAAGTAAAGTCCTTGCGTGCGGGGCGTATGACACTTTCCGAAAGTTATGTCATCTTTAAAAATGGTGAGGCCTTTTTATTTGGTTCACAAATTCAGCCGTTATTGTCTGCATCAACGCATGTGGTTCCTGAATCAACACGTACCCGTAAGTTGCTTTTGTCTCGTCGTGAGCTGGAAAAGCTTTTGGGTGCAGTGAATCAAAAAGGTTATTCATGTGTGCCGCTTGCCTGTTATTGGAAAGGTCATTTGGTTAAGCTGGAAATTGCGCTAGTGAAAGGTAAGCAGTTACATGACAAGCGTGCCACCGAAAAAGATCGTGACTGGCAAAGGGATAAGGCAAGGATGTTGCATAAATAATTTTCTAAAAAAAAGTGGGACCACCTCTAAGTTTCCGCTATCTTTTGTTGATTGTTGAATCTTTGCGGAGAGCATTGCGTAGCTATCAGCTGCTTCTGCTAGTTCCTTTACGCCTAACCCCATTCCAAGCGCAGCCATTGCGCCCACAAGCGCATTAACAGCAAACTTTGCGCCGTTAATTCCTTGGTCAAAGCCTGTTGTGTTGGCTTGTAAGTTCAATAAGAAATCTAAGCTATTTGTAGCCATACAACTTTCCTTTAGGCATAAAAAACCTGCCATTGCTGACAGGTTCGTTTAAAACGTATTACGGTTTGTTGGTTGAATTAGGTATTAAAAACCCGACTATTGGTCGGGCTTACATTTCAAGATAAATCAACTTCCAGCCTTTGTGCAAGTTAGATAAGATTCATTCTCAAAATCCAATATAGTTTTTTGTTGAATCTCAGGCGTGTTAAATCTTGGTTTATCATATGCACTAATAACCGTTAGCCTTAAGACTTCTTGAAGTGGTTGAGGTGTGGTATTTACAACCTTTTCAACTATCTCCGACATTGGTACTCCATCTTGCCGTTTCTGCATAATAATTCTTGCTAATTCTGACATTGATTTGCATCGAGATGATAACTCCTCATTACTTATTGCGGCTTTTTTGCTGGGAGGCTCACTATTAACCGTATTCTGTTCAGGCTCTATCTTATCACTAGGTTCAATACGACTCTGTTCTTGTTGGGCTTTATCTCGAACTTCTTGAGCTAATCTTGCTTGATTTTCAGCTTCAATCTGTGCCATTTTTTGATTATGTTGCTGTGTTTGCTGAGCTAAAGCTTCTTCTCTCGCTTTTCGATCACTATTTGATTTCCAAACTACGCCAATCATTATCAGAACAATAATAATCAAAATAATATAAATTCTATTCATAACACCGCATCATTAGTCATAAGGCTTAAACTGAGTTCCACAACGCAAACACATCCATGTTTTGGAATAGTTGGATAGTGCTGTTTTGTTTTGGGATTCCATTTTTGCATAAAGCTTAATTAAGCCCCAGATTAATAAACCCAACAGCGGAGCACAGATAATAAAATTTAAAATACCATCCATTAATTTAGGCTCTGAAAAAACACTTAAAGCCCCTTTTAGTAATGGCATGGCGAACATTAAAAATAATACCACAACCACAATCTTTGGCATTGAGCTATTTTTTGGTGGCGCACACCCAGCAGCCAGATGTGATTGTGATGCAGATCGCCCACGACCACCTCCAACAGATATTCGACCGCTTGTAGAAACACTAACACCGCCGAAGCCACTTTGACCAGTTCTACTTCCACCTGCCCAAATCATAGCTAAAGTTTTAGTATTTTTAGAATCACAGCTAGGACAATTTGACATCTTATAATTTACCTTTTTGATGCGCGATGATATGGCTGTACATAGGTGCCATCTTTTCTTGAATAACCAGAAACATACTGATTTTTACTTCGACTATCACCGCTATAACTTGAGGATGCGCCAGTGTAATTTGTTCTATAACTCGAAGCAGAAGAACCATAACCACTATAATTCGATGATGATTCTATACATTCTTCCTTTAATTTATCCTTAAAATTAACTTCTTGCCCATAGTTCAAACAGGAAACCTTTTGTTTTGCTTTTATGTCCTTACACGGCTTATCCTGAAAAACTGAATTCCCATTAACTTTGCATTGATAAACTTGAGCATTAGAAGTGGCAGAAAACAAGATTAAAGAAAAACCAATTATTAGTTTTTTCATCTTCTTCTCACTTATTCTTCACATCAATTTTAAATATCTGACCTTTACACACCCAAACCGTGTAGGCTTGCATATCAATATCGTACTTATATTCTGTAGCAGCACAAGAAAAACGTCCATCTTCATAGACAAAAAATCTTGGTCTAGGTTTGCCCATCTTTTGCAGCAAACTTTCTTCACTATCACCAACTGTCACAAGTTCGGTAGATGAACGCATTGAATTAGTTTCACGCGCAAATACACTTGTAGATAATAAAAAGGAAACAACCCCTAATAATAAAAACTTTTTCATTGTGTTATCCGATTGTTATTAATCTCACACAATTTAACAAATGATCGAAATGAAGTCATTAACAGATTTTCATTATTTTTCTAATTGTTTTATGGTCTTATCCCACTCCTGTTTATTTGATTGCATCGCAATACGCACCGCCACAGCAGTATTTTTAATATTCTGTAGCTCATTTTTTTGAGCCGCTTCAATGTATTTCAAAAATGCGCCATGACATCGTTAAAATATCATCTGGTCTATGACCGCAACCAATCAAGTATTGAATCGAATCAAACCAGGTGGACTCATTGACCTCGGTTTTTGATCTACTTTGTTGTTTCTCTTTCTTAAAGAATGCTTCATTCACTTGAATGATTTTTAAAACCAGTTCAGCAATCACATCCTGATTTGCAATATGTTTTGAGAAAGCTTGTGGGTCAAGCGAAGTCACCATTTTCCCGAT
>NZ_DDAH01000104.1:0-7384 GCF_002333245.1 Acinetobacter sp. UBA2063 | reverse complement strand
GTTTTACGGCTATTCGGATAAGATGGATCATCTGAATTGACTGTGACATGTACACCCTGCTGCAACAAACGGCGAATATTATGCTCTTTCATGTCATTCACCACACACAGCTTTAAGTTGCTGAGTGGACAAACCGTTAACGGCATTTTCTCTGCAATCAGGCGGGCCATGAGTTGCTTATCTTCCTCTGAGCGCACACCATGATCAATACGGTTCACTTTCAATAAATCCAGCGCTTCCCAGACATATTCAGGTGGCCCTTCTTCCCCTGCATGCGCCACAATCAGGAACCCTGCTTCACGGGCCTTGGCAAAGACACGTTCAAACTTCGCAGGTGGATGACCCACCTCACTTGAGTCCAGACCAACCGCAATAATTTCATCTTTGAATGGCAATGCCTGCTCAAGAGTTTCAAACGCTTTTTCTTCGCTTAAATGACGCAGGAAACACATGATCAGTTGAGAACTAATCCCCAGCTTTTGCTGTGCATCCTGACAGGCACGTTTTAAGCCCGCAATCACCGTGGCAAATTCCACCCCACGCTCAGTATGTGTTTGAGGATCGAAGAACATTTCAGTATGTACCACTTTATCTTCAGCACATTTCTCAAAGTACGCCCACGCAAGGTCATAAAAATCTTGCTCATGTACCAGTACATTGGCACCTGCGTAGTAGATATCCAAGAAAGACTGAAGATTATGGAAGTTATAGGCCTGCTTCACTTCTTCAACAGATTGATATGGAATCTGAATCTGGTTGCGTTGTGCAATGGCAAACATCAACTCTGGTTCAAATGTCCCTTCAATATGCACATGCAATTCAGCTTTTGGTAAAGCCTGTATCAGTTCAATTGCATTCATCATTTTTCTCCAAAGAAAAAAGGATGTCGCCAGCCATAACGACATCCTTTTATTGATTGATATGTTAACCGCCAAAGGCAATAAACTTAAATACCCAAAGTGCTGCAATAATCCAAACCATATAGGGAACGGTCTTTGCCTTGCCCGTGAATAATTTAACCAGCGCGTAGCTGATAAAGCCCATTGCGATACCATCTGCAATTGAGTAGGTAAATGGCATAAATACGATGGTTAAAAAGGCAGGAACCGCTTCGGTAATATCTTCCCAGTCAATATGGGTGATGCCCTGAATCATCAACACGCCAATGAACAGCAATGCAGGTGCCGTCGCAAAGCCAGGTACTGACTGCGCCAAGGGTGCCAAAAATAAACAGCCAATGAACAATAGGGCAACCACAACTGCTGTTAAACCTGTACGCCCACCTGCCGCAACTCCAGAAGCAGATTCAATATAAGGTGTGGTGGATGATGTACCCAAGGCCGCACCCGCAACAATTGCGGTTGAGTCTGCGAACAAGGCCTTTTTCAAACGCGGTAATTTTCCATCCTGCAACAAACCAGCACGATGTGACACGCCAACCAATGTTCCCGTACTGTCAAACAGGTCGACAATAAAGAATACAAAAATCACGCCTACCATACTTGCGGTGAACAGGCCCTCAAAATCCATTTGCATAAATGTCGGTGCAATGGATGGAACCTGTCCAACAACACCCTTGAACTCGTTTAGGCCCAAGGCTGTCGCAATTCCAGTAATCACCAGAATACTGATGATGATGGCACCACGCACCTTAAACTGATGCAAAACCACAATCATCAGGAAGCCAAACAGCGCAAGCAATACCGCTGGCTGCTTGATGTCACCCAAGCCAACCAGAGTCGCAGGGTTATCCACAATAATTCCTGCATTTTTAAGCGCAATCAAGGCAAGGAATAAACCGATACCGCCCCCGATGGCAAACTTTAGTGACATTGGAATGGCATTGACAATCGCTTCACGGATTTTAAAGAAGCTAATCGCTAAAAACACAATTCCCGAAACAAAGACCGCCGCAAGTGCGGTTTGCCACGGCACTCCCATTCCCAAGCAGACAGAATAGGTAAAATAGGCATTCAGGCCCATCCCAGGTGCAAGTGCAATTGGATAATTCGCAACAAGCCCCATAACCAAACAGCCGATTGCGGCAGCCAGACAGGTCGCAACAAACACGGCACCATGATCCATACCCGTTTCAGACAAGATAAGTGGGTTTACAATAATGATGTAACACATGGTCAAAAATGTGGTTACACCTGCTAGAACTTCGGTTCTAAAGCTGGTTTTATTTTCGCTCAGTTTAAATAAGCGTTCCAACAAACCAGCCGAAGCATGAGGCGTTGTCATAACATGGCACCTGTAAAATCCAAGATCGTAGAATTGAAATCTATACGCTTGTGTTGAAACATTTTTTCAATGGACACAAAACGGCATATCATGCGATATAGCAATCTATATGCCAGTTTCATACCTGTTACTAAAACAATCTATATAAAATTCGATTCCGCTATCAGAACGTAAAAAGCCGCATAACAAGATGCAGCTTTTTATTTAATGGTAAATATTTTAGCAGATTCCATAAAAAACTGGCGCATGGCCAGATAAAAAAGCACATGGATTCCTGAGTTCAAAAAACATCAGGCACCTCACCTGCCGCATCATCATAGAACTCTATCCTTAGTTAGGGTTTTTTGAGGAGGAAATATGGGTGGAATTTACATAATTAGTGTTATGCTGGATTGTATTCAAGCTATGTTCAGCATCATTCACAATTTTAGTAATTTCCTGGCGTTTCTTGTTTTTGGAATCTACATAGGAAGCATATCCTAAAATAAGGACTGAACAGACCATAACCAGTGCAAGTAATATCTTCATTGTTATTATCTCTATTGTATGGTTTTGTTTAATACCAATAAAAAGGAACAAAATGATAAATTTTTAACATTTAATAATGACAAAATAAAAACAAGTCACAATTATATGATCATTTAAATATTAATTTTGTACATTTTCCACCCACTTAGATACTAGAATATTCCATTTTTTAAATCAATGACTTTTTATATTATTCAATAAGGATAGATATAAAATATTTTTAAAAATTTACCAAAATTTTTATTTTTAAACACTTTATCAGGGCTTTAATTGATACAAAAAAGCATCTTTGTACAGGCGAAGATGCTGAACTTTTATTGGCAGAACCTACAGTTTTTTTAGAATTGATAGTTTAATCGAACCAGGAAACTACGTGGTGTCCGAGGCATGGACTCAGAACGCCAATATTGTCTGTTGCCGAGGTGGTTTAAAACGGCTAGAAGCACCCTTTATTCTTTTATGCCCTGTTACAACATCTACAGAGTTAAAGCCCTCTATGTGTCAGATGGCTCACTCTATTGTGCTTCCTCGTTAAATGAATAAAAAAATAATCTCAAATTCAAGCTATTACAGCACAGATATTCGATTTTTCTACACAATTTTACATTAGTCTATATTCAAAATAATTTGATCATCAATGTTTGGGGTAATTTTAATGAAGCATCCATTCCGCTATGGAAAGCTGACCGTACTCAGCTCGGCTTTACTCAGCCTAACTTCTTCAGTTTTAGCAAATGATGTTGAATCCACCACAGCGCCAGCCCCATCTCCTGCCGAACAGACAGCACAGGTGCTCCCTACACTGTCATTCAAGGCATCGGCGGAACCACAAAAACCAAAAGATGATGATATCAGTGCAGTACCTAAAACCATCATCACCCGTGATGAAATGCTCCAGTATGGCGACCAGACGGTTATGGATGCCTTGCGTCGTGCTGCTGGTTTCCAGTTACCAGGTGGCCCAGGCCCACGTGGCGGAAATGGTGCTTCTGGCATGCGTTTCCGTGGTGGTGGCGCACCGACATTCCTGATCAATGGTGAAGCTGTGCAAGGTGGTCCACGTGGTGGCATGTCCATTGTTGACACCATTACCCCCGACATGATTGAACGAATTGAGGTGGTCAAGCAGCCAAGTGTTGCACAGGCATCTGTAGCCTCTTCCGCAGTCATCAACATTATTTTAAAGGAACCGCTGGATACCCGTTTAAATGGTTCAGTAAAGCTCGGCTATGGTTTACGCGATAGTGGCAAGCAGGAAGCCGAACGCAAACAGGTCAGCGTACAAGCCGATGGTCGTGACAATCAGTGGATCTACAGCCTGTCTGCCAACCAGATGTGGAATGACACCACCTCCATTACCAAGATGGAAACAGCCGCAGGCACACGTGAACAGCTACGCACCACCAACCGTACCAGCCAAATGTTCTCCCCTCGTCTGCAATATGAACTGGATGACCAGCAAAAACTGATTGCTGAACTGTTTTATCGCAATAATAAAAGCACAGGGGTACGTGGCGACCAGATTCAGGATGATAAAAATGACAGTATTCGCCTGAATACACGTTATGAGCGCAAGGATAAAGACCTCAGTGACAAGGTTCGCTTAACAGTTGAACATCAGACTGAAACGCAATTGACTCGCTCTCCACTCAACAGCATTTATACTGATGAAACCGTGGACGAATATGGTTTGGCCTATGATGGTGTGCGTAAGTTTGACCAAACCCGCCAGATTAAGTTTGGGGTCAGTGCCAACAACAGTCAGTTGGGCAGCAATGTCAGCCAAAGTCTGGATGAACAACGCTATGCCCTCTACAGTGAGGGAAGCTGGCGCTTTACTGACCGCCAGACTGTCACCTTGGGTGCGCGTCAGGAATGGCTGGACCGTTCAGGTCTGGTGGATTATCAGGACCATCATTTAAGTCCTGTACTTGCCTATCGTTTTGACCTCACCAACCAATGGTCGATTCAAACCAATTTAAGTCAGGCGTTCCGCAGTCCAAATACTGATCGACTGATTCCAAACGTAACGGTTTCAACAGACAGCGATGCGGGTTCACTCAATAATCCTGACCGTGGGGGTAATCCAAACCTAAAACCTGAAAAGATCAAGGCATTTGAGTCAACCCTGGCATTTGATTCTGCCAGTGGTGGCGTGAACTTAACCGCCTATCACCGTGAAATCAAGGACTATATTGAACGGGTAATTGCCCTTGAGGGTAGCCGTTATGTTGAACGCCCACAAAACCAGAATGAAGCCACCACCTACGGTGTGGAGTTCTCTGGCCGTTATGCACTGAAACAGACTGAAGCTGGACATGCCTTTATGCTCAATGGGCAAGTCTCAACCGTACGTGCAACCATTGAAGATGCCCAGCACAATGACCGTCTGGTGAGTGATGTTGCACCTTATACCGCGAGTTCAGGCATTTCATACAGCTACAAGCCTTGGCAGCTTTCCACCAGCGTCAATGTTAATTACACGCCTGAATTTACCCGTGCCCTGGTTGGCCAGCCTTATAACCGTACCACCAACCAGCGTTTCAATGTGGACATTGCGGCAACCAAACGCTTTGCCAAAAACTGGTCAGCCAGCCTAAACCTGAACAACATTTTAAGCACTGACTATAAAGAGCGTTTAACCAACCAGTCTGATGGCAGCCTTTATCAGGCCCGTAACAACGAAGCCATTCCAAGTTTACAGTTTACAGTTGAAAAGAAATTTTAATCTGCCCCTTATACAAAAAGCCAGTAAGTTCACTTACTGGCTTTTTTTCTCGATCATTTTTTCTATTTAATAAACATCCCGTTGATAACGCAGCTCATGCTTCAACTGTTCCACCAGCTCATCACCTAGAATTTCTTTTAGGACTTGATCCACGCCACCAGCCATACCATTCAAGCTACCGCAAACATAAACTGCCGCACCTTGTTTGATCCATTGTTTTAAACGCGTAGACTGCTGTTTTAGAATATCCTGCACATAGATTTTTTCAGCCTGATCACGTGAGAACGCATAGTCAACATGCTGTAAAAAGCCATGCTGTTGCCAATACTGAATTTCCGCATGATATAAATGGTCAAACTGCCGCTGTCTTTCCCCAAAGATCAGCCAGTTTTGCCCATAGCCCCATTGTTCCCGTTGCTTTAAATGCGCAACCAGACCTGCAATCCCTGTCCCATTGCCAATCAGGATTAAAGGTTGTGGATGATGTTGTAGACGAAAGCTTGGGTTATCGCGTATATAAGCCTGAATAGGCTGGTTGTGCTGCAAACCTGCCGTCAACCAGCCAGAACCCAGTCCAAGACCTGTTTCCGTCTGTTGTTGTCTCACCACCAGCTCAATCAAGCCATTTTCAGGTAAGCTGGCAATTGAATACTCACGCTTGGGTAATCGATCAAAATGTTCTAGCCATGCGGCAAATGAATGATGTTCACGATTTGGCAATTGTCTTAAATTCAGTGTTTTTAATGCATCTATATCATTAAAATCATCCTGCTGATGCGCAACCAGAAACTGTTGAATCTCAGTGGCACTATTTTCACACTGAATTTCCAGAATATCGCCTGATGACCAAACCAGTTCCTGCTCAGCAACCAACTGAATCTTATAAATTGGTTCGCCAGCACTACCCACATTTAGACACTGACGATGGGCAAACTTGAGTTCAATAGTTTCCCGTTCATTGTCCAGTGCTGTCAGCCTCATTGCCGTCAACTGTTCCAGAGCTGTTAGCCATTGTTCCAGATCACGGCTATTGAGCTGATCTACCAGAACTGTGGAAAATAAAGGCTGGGCTTTTTGCTGTAAAAGCCATTGTTCAATGCTTTGCCCAAACTGGCAGAAGTTTGTATAGCGTTTATCACCTAACGCAAGGATTGCGAAAGACAAATGTGATAAATCTAAAGGCTGTGACAATATTTTATGCACAAAATGCTGGGCATCATCAGGTGCATCACCCTCACCATAGGTACTAACCACCCACAAAATCCGTTGATACTGGATCAAGTCAGTGGCTGTCAGTTTTTGAATGTTCTTGAGCGTGACCTGCTGATGAATAAGCTGTAATTGCTCAGTGGTATGCTTTGCCCAGGATTCAGCATGACCTGACTGGCTGGCATAAACCACTAAATAGGCATGATCATCCTGAACCTCTGACTTATTGCCATTACGTTGCTGCCATAACAGCCATACGATGATAAAAATATGCAGACTCAATAATATTGCGAGTATCACAATAATTGTCATGACAGCTTGAGTCATTGTTTCACCTTAGATGGCAGACCAAATAAGCAGAATGATTGCGAATAAACTGCATGCGGTTAACAGTAAATGTGTGACCAAACGCGTTTTAATGGTCAGGAAAAGGATATAACCTGCCAACGATAACAGGATGATGATGATGGCACTGACATCAATCAACCAGCTCCAGGCTGTACCTACATTTTTGCCACGGTGCAGATCATTGAGTAGGGATACTGTGGTTGCAGGTTTTTGCGTGATCTCAACCTCACCTGTATCGAGCAACGCCCACACATCGGTTGAGCCTGCTGGACTTTCCAGACGAATCATTACCTCACCATCCAGTATCTCACTACTCTTATAGCGACC
>NZ_DDAH01000196.1:0-9525 GCF_002333245.1 Acinetobacter sp. UBA2063 | reverse complement strand
GCGGTTTGCACATCATTAAACATATCCAGATCAAGATTCTGATAACAGAGGTGTTCCAGATTGTCCGCCATTTCATTCATACCGACAAGGCGAGCCATAGGTACAAAAATATCAAAGGTTTCTTGTGCAATGCGTGCGCGCTTGTCTGGGCGCAACGCACCCAATGTGGTCATATTATGATAACGATCGGCGAGTTTAATAATAATGACACGTGGGTCCTGTAAGGTGGCTTGCAGAATTTTTCGAAAAGAGGCTGCCTTGTTATATTCCTTGTCACTGGAATGGCTGAGCTTGGTTACACCATCAACTAGTTCCGCAACCACAGTCCCAAACTTCTGGCCAATTTCTTCTTTGGAGAACTCCGTGTCTTCAATCACATCATGTAACAAGGCTGCCATGAGCGTATCCGCATCAAGACGCATATGTGCCAGAATACAGCTGACGGCAATCGGATGCAGAACGTAGGGTTCTCCACTTTTACGGGTGATGCCACTATGCGCTAAATCGGCAAAATCACAGGCAGCAAGCACGTGTTGAACATCACTATCCTTAAGATAGGCTTCAATAATGACCTTGAGTTGTTGCTTGGCTTGGCTGACCTCTTCGCCTGGCATAAAACACCTTTTTTGATATGAATTAGAATAAAATGACACTAGTCTCTAATGAAAAGCATATTGTGAAACTTGTCAATTTGTTCATTATAAAAACTCGTAGATTTTTCCAATGAAGCATATTGCTTTTATCAATATATAAAGCAGTTTTTTTCAAAACAAAAAAGCCCAGTGTATTCACAGTGGGCTTTATGCAAAGCAAATTCGTTTTAGAAAGTGAAGCCTTCTAAATTTAATGAATTTGTAGACAATACCATGTCAAGGTTTGAAGTCTGATAGTCTTGGTCGCGTTGTTTTAGAATCTCTTTAGTGACATGACCCACTGCGATTTCACGTAATGCAACCACGGTTGGTTTGTCATTATCCCATTCTACAGTTGGTTCAATACCTTGACGTGCCAATTGACGTGCACGTTTACTCGCCACCAGTACCAACTCGAAGCGGTTATCTACATGGTCTAAACAATCTTCAACGGTTACACGTGCCATAAGTTGTCTCGTCTGAACATCACAATTTAAAAGACTGAGTAGTATAAAAGGCTTTTATGCAAGACTCAAGCCATTCCCGATTAAAGTCAGTCGCGATTAAGCGTAATCAAGTTTGCGATGAGTTGTTGGTGGCGGGCGCTTTGCTGTGTGGTGACCAAGCGGTTGGCAGTGATGATCGCCTCCAAATCATGAACGGCCTTGTTAAAATCGTCATTGATAATCACGTAGTCAAAATTGGCAAAATGACGCATATCTTCCACTGCACAGCTTAGACGATGTTCAATCACATCCACTGAGTCTGTACCACGGTTGGAAAGACGTTGTCTTAAATCATATTGGGTCGGAGGGAGGATAAAAATTTGTTTTGATTCAGGAAAAAGCCGACGTACCTGTTCTGCACCCTGCCAGTCAATTTCGAGTAATACATCGTGGCCTTGTTGTAATTGTTCTTTTACCTTAGCCTGAGACGTACCATAATAATTTCCGAATACTTCTGCATACTCAATAAAACCGCCCTGTTCAACTTGGGCCAAAAATGTTTCAGTATCAGTAAAATGATAGTGAACACCGTCAAGCTCACCAGGACGTTGGCTTCGTGTGGTGTGTGAGACAGAAACATGCAAGTTGCTGACACGATCGAGTAGGGCTTTAACGAGAGATGTTTTGCCTGTTCCTGATGCCGCAGAAACGACAAACAATAGACCCGACATGATATTTTTCCTGATATGATAAAATATCTTGGCTATTGTAGTGTAGCGTGCCATGAAACGAAATAGTTTGGCGTAAATATTCAGATGATGAGAGGGGATGTTATGGAAATTGTACTCGCCAATCCACGAGGTTTTTGTGCTGGTGTTGACCGTGCTATAGCGATCGTCAATCGAGCATTGGAATGTTTTAATCCACCCATTTATGTACGCCATGAAGTGGTGCACAACAAGTTTGTGGTGGATGACCTACGTCAGCGTGGTGCTGTTTTTGTAGATGAGCTTGATCAAGTTCCTGATGATTCAATTGTCATCTTTAGTGCACATGGTGTTTCCAAGGCTGTACAGCAGGAGGCGGATCGCCGTGGCTTAAAAGTGTTTGATGCAACCTGCCCACTTGTCACCAAGGTTCATATTGAAGTGACTAAGTACGCGCGTGAGGGCACCGAAGCCATTCTGATCGGGCATGAGGGGCACCCTGAAGTTGAAGGCACAATGGGGCAATATGATAAATCTGGTGGTGGAAAGATTTATCTGGTTGAAGATGAACAGGATGTTGAGGCCTTAATGGTGAGACATCCTGAAAAAGTGGCATTTGTGACCCAAACCACACTCTCGATTGATGATACAGCCAAAGTAATTGATGCCCTAAGAACCAAGTTTCCAAAGATTCAGGGACCACGTAAAGATGATATCTGTTATGCAACACAGAATCGTCAGGATGCGGTACGTGACTTGGCGGAGAAATGTGATGTCGTATTGGTCGTGGGTTCGCCAAACTCATCCAATTCAAATCGTTTGCGTGAACTGGCTGAGCGTATGGGTAAATCAGCTTATTTGGTCGATAATGCAGATGAACTTGAAAAAGATTGGTTTAAGCCAGACAGTAAAATTGGTGTGACAGCTGGCGCATCCGCGCCTGAAATTCTCATCAAGCAGGTCATTCAGCGGTTACAGGATTGGGGTGCGACCGCTCCGCAAGAGCTTCAAGGGCGAGAGGAAAATATTACGTTTAGTCTACCTAAAGAGTTACGGATACAAGTGATTCAGGCCTAATTTGTATAGAAAAATGTGAACTCAAAACGGATGGATAACACTCCATCCGTTTTTTTATTACTCTTATCTGCTTTGTATTGGTTCTGTAAAAATACAATTTAATATAGAGTAAGGAATTTTAAAAGAGTTGGGTGTAAGCGATGGGGAACAATCGAGGATTCACCTTAATAGAATTGATGGTGACGATTGCTGTGTTGGCAGTTGTTGCTATGATGGCAGTTCCATCATTTGGAAACTTAATTGCTAGAAAAAAGTTGGATAGTACTGCAAAACATTATGCACTTCTTTTTGGAGAGGTACGTGGTAAAGCAATTGGTCTACAGAAAGAAATTACAATAAAAAAATGTCCTATAGCAAGTGGTGTAGAAACATGCCCCGCAAATGAAATAACAACTTATTACCAATCGGTAAAAGTTGGTGGGTTGAATTTAATGAGTGATTACATTGGCGTAGATGATGTAATTTTAAAATTTGCACCTAATGGGCTCACAAGTACATTAAATACCAGAACGATTCCAAATCCTAATTATATATCAAGTAGCCCTACAGATTTATCAACTGAACCACCAACAAATCCACCAACTATTACTGAAATTATACCCTTGGAATTTACTATATGTGATCCAAACCTAAAACAAAGCAGGATTATTCTTGTTTCGAAAATGGGAACAGTCGATAGAATTACAGCAGGAACTTGCTCATGAACCTTATTAAAGTGCAACAAGGTGTTGGTTTGGTAGAAGTCTTGGTTGCCTTAGTTATTTTAGCTTTGGGGGTACTTGGCTTTGCAGCATTACAGCTTAGGGCTTTAGATGCTGCACAGGAGTCAACAGAACAAACAGTTGCGATGAATACTGCTCAGGATTTGGCTGAACGTATGCGATTAAACAGGACAGCCTTAGCAACTTATAAAACAGCAGTGAATAATAAGATCACTTTTGTTGGTTGCGATACAACCAATAATATTACCACTCCAAAAACATTGGCTATTCCTAAATGTAATTCGACACAGATGGCCCAATATGATGCAACTGAAGTTCTAGAAAAAGCAAGTAATAATGGTCAAAAAATCGTGGTAGCCAGTTGTATAAAAAGTACTTTGAATTGTATTTATGTATCTTGGGGTAAAACAGAAATTACTCCAACGAATGTAGGAAACTGTGTAAATACTACGACAGGGACATATATTGTTGATGCTAAATGTTTAGTGATGGAGGCATTCCAAGATGAATAATCAATCGACTAAACAACGGGGTTTTACCTTGATTGAGCTAATGATTTCCTTGGTGCTCGGGTTATTAGTGAGTGCTATAGCGATTCAGCTTTTTTTAACGAGTCAGCGTAGTGCAACAACTCAACAGGGAATCATGAATTTACAAGACTCGACGATGTTTGGTTTGGGAGAGGTTATTAAACATATCCGTCTGGCAAATTTAAATGCTTCCCAACCATATATAAACGATAAGGTTTTATATGGTGGAGTGGTGTTGGCTGGAGATAATATTTCAAATAAAAGAAATGCTGATGGTTCTTTAAACTTTGCAATTAATAATAATCTATTAACAAGAGGTTCAATTGGCCCTTCAAATTTAAAAGATCAAAAAAGTGATCAATTGGTGATTCAATACCGTGTGAGTACCTCAAATCAATTTGACTGTGAGGGAGCAGAGCTTACAAGTGGAGATTATGTGGTGGAACGTTATTTTTTGCGAGCTGATACCAATCGCAATGATCCAAATCAACCTCTTGCTCTAGCATGTAAAGCTGCACGTTATACAGAGACCAGCGCAAAAACTAATTCTCCATCAGACCTTAAACTAGCTGGAAATGGTGAAATGATTATTCCTCGGGTTGATCATTTTAGTGTGCGTTTGGGTGTTGCGTATGATGGTGCAAATAATAACTGTGATGCTATCACGACAAGCACTACGAGTGGAACACCACCTGTTACAACCACAAAGAATATTGATCCAGATACTCGGTTGGATTGTTTCAGCTATATGAATATTGAGGCTTATAGGGCTTTAACTGGAGAAAAACCACAAATTGTTTCGATACAAATAGGTTTATTAGCCCGCTCCTCAGACACTGTGGGTAGTAATAAATTTTTTGATCCAAATCAAAAGTATAAGATATTAAATGTTGATGAAATATTAAAGGTTGATGACAACAACAAATTATATTTGCGCAGTATTGTTACTCAGACAATTGCCATCCGTAATGGCTTTGGTATTCAGTAAGGAGAACTGATATGAAAGGTCATATACCAAAAAATGCACAAAAAGGCTCAGTTTTGATTGTTGTGCTGATAATGTTAGTTCTTCTGACCCTTGTTGGGACTTGGGCAATACAGGGAAGTATTAATTCTTTAAGGATTGCAACAAATGTTCAGGCTCAAAATTTATTAAAACAAACCAGTGATTCAGTTTTTTTTACGCTAGAAAATAAAACGGATGATGAGCTTTCCTTTACTAAAATGCGTATTGGTGATGGTATGTTGAATTATACATTGCGCCCTGAAAATAAAGGAAAAGAATTGGTCTTTTGTATTCGAGGTGAAACCACAGACAACTTCGAAGGTAGTCGTTTAGCCAGTGTAGTTTATTGGAATGGAGCAACCATTAATAATACTGAGATGGGAAAAAATGGTTTTTGTCAGGTTAATCGTCTGACTGACTTTCTGAGTGGTCGTAATGCAGTGATGACTCAAGTAACTGTACGAGCAGCAACCAATGATCAGGATTGGCAACATATGCTAGAAGGTGATGATAAAGAAACCTCAAAAAGTACAGGGATTCAAAAAGTAGCGATTACTGCAACTTCGATTTTACCTAACTTGAGTGATGCTACAAGTTCAGATGTGAATAGTTGTTTAACGAATTATACCAGTTTTGTTGATGATGCTTTAAAAACCAATAAAACGGTGACTGATTGTTTGTCTGAAAAAAATGTTCCATACAGCACTCAACAAATGGAATATACGATTAAAACTGTACGTGCATCCTCATAAGGAGAATGAATCATGAAAATGCTTAACCAGGTTCGCCAAAGTGATGCATCAACAGGTGTGCATCAAGGGTGGTCAAACAAATTTAAAGTGAGTGCGGTGGCTGCTGCAATTACTTCATTGATCTGTGCCAGTGTGCCAAGCTATGCCGCAGATTTGGAAATTTATAAGATTCCTGAAGATAGTACAGGTTCAACAACACTGATGATGATGCTAGACACTTCAGGAAGTATGACAAGTAATAATTATAAAGAAAATAGATTATTATCTTTGAAAAATGGATTGAAAGATGTCTTACAGGGTACAGCTACAATACCACGAATAGAAGATAAAGTAATTATAGGGCTTTCAACTTTTAGTGGAACTAAAGGATACATACGTATTCCTGCAAGAGCATTAGGGACTAAAACAGGGGGGCAGGTTGCAGATGGAGTATATACTAAACCACGTTGGCAAGCCTACAACCGTAAGATAACTTCTGGTAAGACAACAACTAAAACCTTGTATTACAATACATGTACTTCATGGGATTCAAAAAATTATAACTGTTTGGCATGGGGCGGAGAGACAACTACTAAACCTACAGGATATAGTACCTCTAGCCCTTATAAAAAAAGTACCAATACAGATTGTACATACGGTGATTACAGTGATTGTGTTTATGTTTGGGAAGAACCAATAAAATATCGTGATGAGACACATCGAGATACCTTATTAACAGCAATTAATAGTTTATCAGCAGGTGGAAGTACACCAACTGCTTATGCTTATGCAGATGCAGCAGCATATTTAATGGGAACAACAACTTTATTGCCTCAAGTCAATGTCAATGTTCCTATGTATGCTCAATATGATTCTACTACAGGTTGGAATTGTCAAAGTTGGAATACGAATAGCCAAACTTGTACAAATTGGGGATATTATATTGATAAAGGTTTCTCTATACCCGCAGGGAGTACGAGTAATCAAGCATGTACAGTTAGGTATAGTAGTAAAAATTATAGTGCAAGATGTTATTACTATAATCAAACTATAGATGATACTGATGCGGCGGGCGATAATAGTGGATTTAATGCCTCTACAAGTGATGCAAAAAATGGAAGTGTCTATGCTGCGCCTACATCTATAACATCACAGGTAGGCACAACTGCTAATGCTAATGCGAAAAAAGAATGTAGTGGACAAGGTATTTATTTTCTAACCGATGGTGAGCCTAATCCTGAGGGAGGTACTGCTACGGGTAGTGATGGTCTAAGTGGTACATCCTATAAATTAATGAGACAATCCTTATCAACGAAAGGGAGCTTATTTAGTTGTGCAGGCAGTCCTTTAGGTAATAGAAGTAATTACTATAAAACTAATAATGGCTGGTCTTGTATAGGTAACTATGCTCGTTCGTTAATTGATCCAGAAAAAAACCCAGTTGGCTTGCAGATAAAAACGGTTGTTGTGGGGTTTGGTAGTGATTTTGCTGGTACTGGAAATGATGATGTTGAAGATGCCAAAACATGGGGGAACCTTGGTGGCGGTGGTTGGGTTTCTGGGAATAGCTCCCAAGATGTCGTAAATAGTATTAATAAATTTATTCAGGAACTTAATAAAGATATTCCGAGTATGAGCACTGGCTCTTCAACTATTCCAGTTGATGCTTTGAATCCTGAAATTATCCAGCCGTATGCATATTTTCCTCAATTTGAGCCTAAAATCAAACCTGAAGATACTCAACAATTGTGGTTTGGGAATATAAAAAAATATTATGTTGTAAATAATGGGGTTTATTCTAATGCAAGTGGTGGAGCAGCTAATACTGTTGTTCTAAAAAGTAAATTGCAGGATTTAACAGATATTTGGGCAAAATCTGATATTAATTATCCAGATGGTATAGCAATTTTTAAAAAAGGTGGCGCATTAAGTCAGTTGCCTTTGGGTATTAATACGACAACAAAAAAAGCAGGACGTAAGATTCTAACTGAATATGCTTTTGATGGTACAAAGACAGGTGATGCACAATTTAGCCGTAATTTTGATTTAAATCTCATCGACTATACTTATACCACAGATGCCAAAACCAAAACTGATGATGCCAATCGAGTGCGTGGTTTAATGGCATTACTTGGCTATAATATTGCCTCAAATACAGCAACTAATGGCTTGGATCTAAAAACCGTTACTGCAGATCTGCGTCAAATGGGAAGTATCTATCATTCCTTACCAGTTTTGCTTACCCAAGAAGGTAAAGCCGAAGCCAGTAAGAATGCAACAACAAAGAAAATTGAGATTAGTACCACAGGGCGTAAAGATTATGTCATGTTCGGTACAACGCAAGGGGCTTTAAGTATTGTTGATGCCACTTCTGGTGTGGAGAAATTTGCTTTTGTTCCTAAGGAAATGATTGAAAACCAAGCAGAAACATTTAAAGAAAATGCAGGAGCTTTGGCTGGCGGTAAAAACGCTTTGTATTATGGTCTGGATGGTGAATGGGCTGCTCATACCGTTTATGCCACTAAATCTGATGGTACTTTAACTGTAAAAGATACAGTTCGTAATATTATTGGTGGTACAGCTACAGATAAAGAAAATTTACAAGGTAAACAATGGGTTTATGGTGGCATGAGAATGGGCGGGCGTAGCTATTATGCACTTGACCTGACAGATATTGACAATCCAAAACTGAAATTCCATATCGACCCTGCAACAAGCAGAGTTTATTCAGCAGCAAATCCAACGGGTAAAAAGTTTTCCGCTATTGCGAATATGGGACAAAGTTGGTCTAAACCAAAACTGGATTATGTAAACTGGAAAGGTCAGCGTAAACTGGTGATGTTTGTGGGTGGTGGTTATGATGCAGGCGGTGATGATGGTGATGGTCTAAAAGCGAATGGTATCCGTACAGGCTATGCAGGCTACGAATATTACAACTACAAACAGGAAAATGCGACCTCAACCAACAAAAAGATTGGCGCAGGTGTCTATATGTTTGATGCCAATAATGGAGATTTACTCTGGTATGCGGATGCAATTACACCAACGATGCCGACTGATTCAAATGATGAGGAATTTGAAACAGCGAAAACGATTTCTCATTTAACAAATAGTGATTTAAAATATAGTGTAGCCAGCGAAATTAAAACAGTAGACCGTAATAATGATGGTATGGTGGATCATATCTACTTTGGTGATCTGGCTGGGCAAGCATTCCGTATTGATTTTAATCGTGATAAAACGGCATTTAATTCACAAGGCACAAAAATTTTAAATCTACATAAAACAGATGGAACAAGCCCTCGTTTTTATTTACCACCAGTCTTTACAGCACATTATAGTGCAGGTAAAAAAGAAGGTGCAAATGTGGTAGTGGTTAGTTTTGTTTCAGGAAATAAAAGCTCACCATTATTAGCCACAACCGATTCCCCAACTGAAACAGGTAAAAAAGATTCAACAGGTTTGCAGTATGATGGGGTATATGCCATCTATGATTATGACATTCATCCAAATGGTCAGTTCTATCCAAATACACATATTGCTGCCAGAACATTGGCAGCGGCAGAGGCTACAACAGCATCAACAAGTCAATTAAAATTGATTAGTAATAGTGATGTGGTGCGTAGTGATGCGGATGCGACTTTGGTAAAAGGTGCTGTGGCAGACTCAACCTC
>NZ_DDAH01000194.1:13283-18049 GCF_002333245.1 Acinetobacter sp. UBA2063 | reverse complement strand
ACCCAAATAGGAATATTAAATTCAGGATATTGCTTTAACAATGTCTTGAACTTGACCGCATCTTTTTCAGTCGTAATGATGGCATCAGAATTACCAAAGCTTAAATCAGCAATTTCATAATCATGATGATCTGGAAACTCATGTGCCTGATATTGGTTAACACCCAGCTTATTTAGTGTTTGATAAAAACGCTGCGGAAAGCCAATCCCCACCACAGCATTAAAATACTGCTTGGCATCAAAAGTGTTTGTGCTTGAATTGGGATTAAGCAAATAAGGTTGGCCAATCTCTAAATGCATATTTCGCTGAGCTCGTGCAATTTTAGTATGTTCAATGACCGTACTTCTATTTAAGCGTGATTTAGGCTCACGCAGATAACCTTCAGGTAATAACTTTTCATTGCCCAAACCACGGTTTTGATCCAGCACAATCCATTCAAGCTGACGTGCCAAAGCCCAATGCTGCAAACCATCATCACTCATAATCAGGTCAATCGCGGTAGATTTTAATAACAGTTCAATCGCTGCCTGACGGTTTGGACCAACCGCCATGGGAACATGGGTTGCCTGTACAATCAGACAGGGTTCATCACCCACTTGATCAGGTTCAGAGGTTGTGGTCACCAGCGCAGGAAAATCTCCCTTACCGCCATAACCACGGCTAATCACCCCAACACGAATATTGTGTTGTTGAAGATACTTGACCAGTTGAATCAACAACGGCGTTTTGCCACTTCCCCCAACCGTGATATTACCAATCACCATCACAGGCACAGGTGCGGTAAATACTTTCTTGATTCCAGTTCTATACAAGCCCTGATTCAGGCAAAAACCAAAACGGTACAACCATGACAATGGACGCAACAACACTAACCATGCTGCCTGTTTATTCCAGGCATCCTGAATGGTTTGCGCCATAGACATGTTTAGTGTTCCTCAAAATTGCGTTGATGCAATTGATAATACATGCCATGTTTTGCGAGCAATTCGGTATGTGTGCCTTGTTCAATGATCTGCCCTTTGTCCATCACCACAATCACATCAGCATTTTCAATGGTCGATAAACGATGCGCAATCACAATGGTAGTACGACCTTGCATCGCCTCATCAAAAGCCTGTTGAATAAAATATTCAGACTCATTATCCAGCGCACTGGTTGCCTCATCAAGAATCAGGATTGGAGAATCTTTGAGAATCGCTCTTGCAATGGCAATACGCTGACGTTGACCACCAGAAAGGCTCAAGCCCTGCGCACCGAGAACAGTGTCATAACCCTGTGGCAAGTTCATGATAAAGTCATGTGCATAAGCCGCTTTTGCCGCCGCAATCACTTTCTCGTCACTTGCATCCTGTAATTGACCATAGGCAATATTGTCACGGACTGAACGATTAAACAGAATCACCTGTTGATTGACCATTGCAATCTGTGATCTCAGGCAAGACAATTCAATGTCCTGAACAGGCACACCATCAAACTTCAGTTGCCCACCGCTTAACTCCTGAAAGCGTGGCAGCATATTCACCAATGAGGTTTTACCCGCACCTGAACGTCCCACCAATGCAACTGTCTGTCCAGAATGTATCTTTAAAGAAAAATCTTTAATCGCATGCGTACCGTCTTCATAACGTAAATCTGCATGCTCAAACTGGATATTGCCTTTCAGCACAGGCGTGAGTTGCCCTCTATTCTGTTCTTCAGGCAAGTCCAGCAGTTCAAATACAGAATGGGCTGCTGCCAAACCACGCTGTAATTTTTCATTAATATCCGTCAGGTTCTTCACAGGTTTTGAGATTAAACCTGCTGCTGCAATATAGGCAACAAACTCACCAGCCGAAGTGTCACCCAAAACTTGTGGACGTAATGCAATCCATAAAATCACTGCCATCGCACAAGATAAAATCAACTGGATAATCGGGCTGTTAATATTTTGCACCACCACCATTTTTAAGCCACGGCGAAGATTCTCTTCTGACGATTTATAAAAACGCTGCTGTTCAAATGCTTCACCTGTAAAGCTTTTGACGACACTATTGCCATTGATGGTTTCCTGTACCACATGGTTGACATCACCCATGGTATTTTGTACCTGAATCGAAAGCTTACGCATTTTTTTCGAGGCAATACGCACCAGGATACCAATCACTGGCATAAAGACAATAAAACATAGTGTTAAACGCCAATTGGTATACAGTAAATAACTCAACAACCCAATAACAATCAAACCGTCTTTGATCAGGGTTGTCAAAGACTCTGATGATGCGGCTGAAAGCTGTTCAACGTTATACATTAACTTGGCAGTAATATGGCCAGAGCTATGATCAAGATAATATTGTGCAGGGAGTCTTAATAGTTTGGCGTAAACTTCCTGACGAATACCAAAGACCAACTGACGTGAAATAACGGCGGTAAAATATCCACCTAAAAATAATCCAACGCCACGAAAAAACATCAATAACACAATTAAAACAGGAAACCAGTTCAGATTCTCTCGATCACCATTTTGAATGGCATCGATAATATATTTCATCAGCTTGGCGACTGAGACTTCTGTTGTGGCATTAATCGCAAAACCGATCAATATAAATAAGGCAATACCCCAATAAGATTTTAAATATGAGATGAGGCGCAAATAAACCTTAAAATCCTGATTCACTCAGTAAAACCTCTAGTCGGAACTTTAGTGCTGATATTGACATTAACAAAGCCAAGCTGACCTGCCACGTCCATCACACGAATCACGTCCTGATGGGTTGCCTTGGCATCCGCCGCAATAATAAACATGAGATCACGCCGATCCTGTGCAGCCTGCTTGATTGCGGTACTTAAATCCGCAATATCCTTGGTTGACAATGCCTGACCATTCACAGAATAATGTCCCGTTGAGTCTACCATGATTTCAATTTTCTGATCGAACTGTTTTGGTGGCACACCCTGTGCATCGGGCAAAGTCAGATTGATACGGCTTTGCTGGCTGAATGTTGTGGACAATAGCAAGAACACCAGAATGAACAACAGACAGTCAATCATGGGTGTCAGGTTGATATGAATATCTTCAACTTGAGAACGTTTAAATTTCATAATGTCACCTATGCTCAGCTTGCATGGCGATGTTCTTGCACATGAGGTGCTTTTTTGTAGAAAAGTGCAGCATGAAATAATGTTGATTGTTGTGCTAACTCAGCAATATATTCATGTACTACACGTTGAAAATAACGGTAGGCAATCATGGCAGGGATCGCTATCAGCATACCTACAGCCGTAGTAATCAATGCTTTAGAGATACCAGGCATCATCATACTTGCATTTCCAGCAGAACCGATATCAATCACTAAAAATGATTCAATAATACCAAGTACGGTTCCTAACAAACCAAGCAAAGGTGCAATGGCACTTAAGGTACCCAGAAAATTGATATTTTTTTCCAGATGGCTGATTTCCCGTGAAGCAGTTGCCTCCATCTGCGCACGCGCAAACTGCTCGCCCTGGTCACGATGTTCATATCCTGCCTTAAGAATACGACCCAAAGGACTTTTTGCGGCAGCATCCTGCTCTAGTTGTGAAATGACAGATTCAGCATCCGAACCATTGACCAATAATGTCTGTGGCAGTACCTGTGCCCGTTTTAACCGAATATAGCGTTCAATTGAAATTGCAACCGTAAAAATTGATGAGAGAATAAGCGGTAGCATTAACCAACCACCCGCTTTCACAAGTTCCCACATATTATTCCCCAATAATATTTAAAATATAAAAGGACGCACCTTGAATATTAGTTAGGTAAACAAATATTTAAAATTCCATCCAACTCATCCAATGAGTGGTAATGAATGACCATTTTTCCTTTACCTTTTTGGTTATGGTCAATTTTCACATTTGCCCCAAAACGTTCCGACAGTTTCTGAGTCAATTGTTCAATATCAGGAGAAACCTGCACCTTTTCCTTTTCAGGCTTTGGTTCACACCACTCACGTACCAGTTGTTCAGTCTGACGCACTGACAGGGCTTTTTCAATCACGATTTGCGCCACGTCAATCTGGTCTTTGGCTTTCAGGGTGAGAATGGCACGGGCATGTCCCATATCAATCTGCCCCTGTTGCATCAGGTCCTTAATTGGGTCAGCCAGACTGAGTAAGCGTAATAAGTTACTCACTGTGGTACGGGCTTTACCCACAGTATCGGCTATTTCCTGATGACTTAAACCAAATTCATCATGAAAACGTTGCAAAGCAACTGCCTGATCAATTGGATTGAGGTCCTGACGCTGAATATTTTCAATCAGTGCCAATGCAATTGCGACCTGATCGTTCAGTTCACGAACAATGGCAGGGATTTGAGTTAAACCCGCTAACTGCGCTGCACGCCAACGACGTTCACCCGCAATGATTTCGTAAGGGTGCTGTTCATCGTCAACAGGACGAATCACGATTGGCTGCATCACCCCATGCTTCTCGATGGATGACGCAAGTTCCTGTAAATCCTGTTCCTGAATAAAACGGCGTGGCTGATATTCGCCACGTTTTAATAAGTTGACATCAATCTGCTTGAGTTCACCATGATCCAGGGCTTGTGCTTCGAGTTGCAGTTTTTCTTTTTGAATTGAACCCAATAGCGCATCTAAACCACGACCTTTAGCCAATCCGCGTTTTTTGATGCTCATACAGCACTTCCTTTTTTCACTTTACTTTTCTTCAACATTTCTGCGGCAAGGTTTAAATAGGCAACCGCACCTTTTGAACTTTTTTCGAAATAGATCACTGGCAAACCAT
>NZ_DDAH01000194.1:9847-13217 GCF_002333245.1 Acinetobacter sp. UBA2063 | reverse complement strand
TGTGCTGGCGCTTCAGCCAAACGAATATTTCGAGGAATCACCGTATCATACAATTTTTTACCAAAATACTGCTCTAACTCTGCCGACACATCACGAGTCAGGGCATTACGGGCATCATACATGGTACGCAACACCCCAATGATTTCCAAGTTTGGATTGAGGGCTTTTTGTATACGATCAATAGTCTGTGTCAAGTCAGCCAGACCTTCCAAAGCATAATATTCACACTGCATTGGAATAATCACACCATCAACCGCTGCCAAGGCATTCACAGTGATGAGGCTTAAACTTGGGGCACAATCCACAATGATATAGTCAAATGAGGACGCGACTTCCTGTAAGGCATTTTTCAGGATAAATTCACGCCCATCCTGCTCCGCAATAGCAAGCTCTACTCCTGCAAGCTCACGGTTTGCACCCAAAACCTTATAACCCACCTCAGCCTTTTGAATGGCTGTTTCAATTGGCACTTCTCCAAGTAAAACATCCGTAATTGAATAAAGAAGATCATTCTTCTGAACACCAGACCCCATAGTGGCATTACCCTGTGAATCCATATCGACCAGCAGGACACGTTTTTTCAAAATTGCCAAAGATGCGGCAAGATTCACTGCGGTTGTGGTTTTCCCTACACCACCTTTCTGGTTTGCAATTGCAATAATTTGAGCCATGACTACCCTTAATATTTTTTATTGAATACGTTGAAGTAACAGTAAATGACGCTGTTCATCTAATCTTGGTACACGAAGTTCGATCACCGTACATGAATATTGATCTTTGATTTGCTCAACTTCGTCGGTTGGAATTAAGCCTTTCATTGCGGCAATAATGCTCTGTTTATGCATATAAGGTTGTGCAGCATCGACAAAGTCAGTCAGGGAGGCAAAGGCCCGACTTGTAATGACATCGAAATGACCAAGCTCGTTAATACTGTCTTCATTTTCTACACGTGTTTGCACTGCAATTACATTTGTCAGCTTTAGATCAGCAATAAACTGTTTTAAAAAACGAATTTTTTTACCATTGGAATCCAGAAGCACACAGGAACGTTCTGGTTGACATAAGGCAATGATCATGCCTGGCATGCCACCACCCGTTCCCACATCCAGCAAACGGCCCTGAGGCAAATCATTCAGGATACTCAGGCTATCCAGTAAATGTTTCACCAGCATTTCTTTAGGATCACGAATGGCGGTCAGATTGTAGGCCTTATTCCATAGCACCAAAGCATCTTGATATTTCAATAAGAGTGTTAAGGCCTCATCACTCAGGTTTAAACCCAAAGCCTGGCTACCTTGCTTTAATTCTTGAAAAAAAGGATGCATAGCGGTGTAACATCTCGATAAACTTGCCGTGCAGTATACCGATTTCTGATACAAGGCACAGTAGGACTTGTTGAACGATTATGCAGTTAAACAGTGGCAAACATGATAAACTGCACAATCCTGTAGGCTTTTGTCTTTTTCCATACCAATCAAACAAAGACAATGACCTACTACGAAAACTTATTTTGCTTAATTTGTTGATCTAGCTGCTCCAAACGTTCAGGTGTGCCAACATCCACCCAAATCCCTTGTAATTTTTCAGCCGAAACCTGCTGTTGCTGCATTGCCTGTTTTAACAATGGCGCCAAAGGTCGCTTGCCATTTTCCAAGCCAACAAACATCCGCGGATGAAGCACAGCAATACCGCTATAGGTTAATGCTTCGCCCAACTTTTCCTGTTCAAAGGTATAAGCCAGCCCGTTAGAAAGGATAAAATCACCCTTTAAATGTTGTGGGGGATTTTCCACCAAGACCAAATGTGCCTGCTGCTCACCTAACTGAACATCTAATAATGAAGCAAAATCCATGGTGGTCCAGACATCTCCATTTACCAGAATGAATGGCTCATCACCCAACAATGGCAAGGCATTGATGATTCCACCTGCGGTTTCAAGACCCTCACCCTCATGTGACCATAGGATTTTGACACCGAATTGAGAACCATCACCCAGTGCATTCGCCAGTTTTTCGCCTAGCCATGCGGTATTGATGACGATTTCAGTCACACCAATTTTTTGCAATTTCTCGATGTGCCAAACAATCAATGGCTTGCCACCCACTTCAAGTAAAGGTTTTGGGGTATGTAAAGTCAATGGACGCATACGATTGCCGAGACCCGCAGCAAGAATCATGGCTTTCATTAGGCTACCACCTCATAGTCACCATATTTTGCAGTAAATTTAGGCATGACCACATCACGAATAAACTGCATAAAGTCATTCAATTCGTCGTAACCTTGGCTTTCTTCAAGCAAATACCACATCACACGCGGTAAATCTTTTAAATAACCCGATTTACCATCACGCTCAAACAAACGCACGAAGATACCCAAAATTTTAAGGTGACGTTGAATCGCCATTAAATCAGCATCACGCTTGAATTGCTTGAAACTACGGTTTTCTTTTGCTGCCGCTGGTAATAAGTTATAGAACACCTCAAACCATTCGTAGACACGCTCAGGATTCCACTGTACATAAGCATCACGGGTAATCGAGATCAGATCATAGGTATCTGCACCAATCACTGCATCCTGAAAGTCAATCACACCAAGCTCTTGCTCATGGTCGATTTTCATGAGGTTACGGCTATGAAAATCACGATGCACGATGACTTGTGGCTGATGGGTTGCTTCAATGGCAAGGAAGTCGAATGCCTGCTCAATGGTTTCAAGCTGCTGCTCTGTAGGCTGAATATTCAAGGATGGTAACATCCATTCAGTCAATAGACGCATTTCTGTCATCAGCTTTTCATAAGAATAGACAGGTAAATGATCTTTTCCATCAACCTGCTGTAACTCGATTAACTGTTTAAAGCTTTGTGCATAGTACTGGTCGACTGTCTGGTCATTCAACAAAGTGGACAACACCACATCACCAAAATCCTCAAGTAGCAACAAGCCCTGGGTTAAATCCTTGGCGACGATATGTGGCACACGAACCCCATGTCCATCAAAGAACTCATCAATATTCACAAATGGAACACAGTCTTCTTTTTCAGGTGGCGCATCCATGAGCATATAGGTTTTGTTTTGTAACTTGATTCGCGCATAACGGCGAAAGCTTGCATCTCCTGCCAAAAAACTGATCTCAAATTGATCGGACTGAAGAACGGCTTGAAGCCAAGTTTGTATCAATTGTTCACGTTGTGTATTCATTTGCAATAAAATCTAAAACTAGCTGAGATTTTGAAAGCTTAAGTGTAGCCACTTATCAACTTTTTCTCTATGATGCGACAATAATTAATTGTGAATTAGCGTACTGGTTAATGAGACAATGAAACATCAGTTTAAATTTAATCCTTTAGCAACAGCAATTTTGACACTTTTG
>NZ_DDAH01000194.1:0-9708 GCF_002333245.1 Acinetobacter sp. UBA2063 | reverse complement strand
CTTTTGTGTGGCGGCTCGATTCAGTCAGGTTTCGCAGCTTCAACTGATGTCGTCTCTACGCTTGACAATCAACAGCTTAAAGCCCTCGCCCAGCAAAATCAGGTACAACCCCAGCAGGAAAGCTATAAGGGTGAAGCATTTTTCCAGCAATATTATATCGATAAAACCGCAGCAGAAGCCCAGTTACGCGACAATCGCTATTTAAGTTCTTCTTTTTGTCAGGGTACATGGATTACCCCGATTAATCCGCAAACCAAGCCATCCGATCCAAACAACACCACTTCGGTGATTACTGCTGATTATGGTCATTACAATCCCGAGGGAGATTCTTTCCTACAAGGTAATGTCATTATTGATCAGGAAGGACGCAGTATTCGTGCAGATCAGGTCACCATTGATGCAACCCAAACCCATGCCAAAGCGCAAGGACGAGTACAACTTGCACAATCAGGCCTGCTTACCCAGAGTGATGAGATTGTCTACAACCTAAAAACACAGACAGGTGATTTAAACAATAGTCTCTATATCTCTGAGCAACAGCATGCACATGGTTATGCCAGTCAAATTCAGCGTCAAAATGAAAAGCTTGTGGTCTTGAAAGATGCTAGCTATACCGCTTGCCCACCTGGACAAAAACCAGCCTGGAAGATTCAGGCAAAACAAATTGAATTGAATCAGGATACAGGGCGTGGTGTTACGCGTAATACCAAACTTTATGTCAAAGATATTCCAATCCTTGCCGTACCCTATTTTAATTTCCCAATTGATGATCGCCGTACCACAGGTATTTTAACGCCTACGTTTGGTTATACCAATGATGGTGGTGCACAGCTTGGCGTGCCTGTTTATCTTAACCTGGCACCAAACTACGACTTAACGCTTACCCCAAGCTTTATGAGTAGACGTGGCGGCAAGCTGGATGGTGCATTCCGCTATATGACTGAGAATTTTGGTTCAGGTCAAATCTGGGGCGGATATTTACCAAATGACAATCAATATGACAACAAAGACCGTGCTGACCTGCATTTCCTGCATTACTGGAAGATAAACAAGCAGTGGTCGACCAATTTAGAATATAACTATGCATCAGATAAGGATTATTTTGCAGACTTTGAAAATAATCCAAACAGCAAAACCGATGTGAATCTACGCCGTGCGTGGGAACTGAACTATCAGAATGGTATTCCAGGTCTTAAGGCTCAGTTGAAAGTCGAAGATTTCCAGACACTGGATAAAACCATTAAAGACGCAGATAAGCCCTATGCCCGACTGCCGCAATTTTTATTAAATTACGTTACAGGTGATCCACAAGGATTACAGTATGAATTTAATAACGATACTGCCTATTTCAAAAAGTCTATTAATGATGATTCAGCTCTGGAATCAAGTGGTACACGTATCTATAACCAGTTTGCCGTTCGTTATAACTACATTACCCCATCATGGTTCTATGCGATTCCAGAAGTTTCTGTACGCAGCATCAACACATTCTACGATCAGGACTCAAAAGAAAGTTTGGGATTCTCCAAATCTGATGATCTAGAAAAATCTGTTGTTGTACCCCAGTTTACATTGGCAACAGGGGTCACTTTTGAAAAAGAGGGCAAATACCTGCAAAGTATTTCGCCACGTGCTTTTTATGCCTACTCACCTTATAAAAAGCAGGATGATTATCCAAACTTTGACTCAACCACAGCCTCGATCAACTACGACCAGCTTTTTAACCCCTACCGTTTCTATGGCCATGACCGTCTGGATGACAACAACTTTTTGTCATTGGGTGTAACCTATAGTTTATTGGATACAGAAGGTCTGGAGCGTATTCGCACCAGTGTCGGTCAAAGCTATTATTTTAGTGATCGACGTGTCAGCCTGAACCAACAGCCTGACGAGTTTGATACCCAGCGTCAGACAGGTCCTATTGTCAGTGTATCTAGTCAGCTCAACCAGAATTTCACCATTAACGCCAATTCAGCTTGGATGTCGAATGGTGACAATGCTCAGCGAGATGTGCAAGCCTACTATACAGGCGGTCAGGGCAACCTATATAACTTAGGCTATTTCTACCGTAAAGACATTCCTGACCGTCAGAATTATTACGATCAGGTTGTTGCATCCTTTATACAACCTGTAAAGGATAATTGGCGTATCATGGGCCATGCTCAATATGACCTGGACAACAAACTAATGCGTGAGTACCTGCTTGGCATCAATTATGAGTCTTGCTGTTGGGCTGTTTCAGTTTATGGTCGTTCCTACTATAACGATCTGGATGATCCAAACTCTCCAGATGTTCGCAAAAAACGTGCAGTTATGGCCGAGTTTACCCTGAAAGGTTTAGGGGGCTTAAACAACAAGCTTGCCTCTCTTCTGGAAAATAGAGTTTTAGGTTTCAACAAAATTAATCAATCTTGGACACAACGTTAATGAAGATACAACACTTTCAACATATCTTTAGAGCCACTGTTCTCGCTGCCCTAGTTTCTTCATCAATGCAAAGCTTTGCCCAACCTACGGATGAGGTTGTCGCAATTGTGGACGATAGTGTTATTCTTAAAAGTGACTTAGAGCAAGGAGTTGCGGAAACGGAACACCAGCTAAAAGCACAAAATAAAACGGTCCCACCTCAACAGTATTTACAAATGCAGGTGCTGGACCAGTTGATCGTTCGTCAAGCCCAGTTAGAGCAAGTAAAACGCTATGGCATTAAACCAGACGAGAAAAGCCTGAATGCAGCCGTACTAAAAGTTGCGAATCAGTCAGGTGCCAGCACATTAGAGGCTTTCCAGCAAAAGCTGGATGCCATTGCGCCTGGTACTTACGAAAATCTACGTAACCGAATTGCTGAAGATTTAGCCATTGGCCGCCTGCGTCAACAACAGGTGATGTCACGTATTAAAATCAGCGACCATGATGTGGAGAATTTCCTAAATTCTCCTGAAGGTCAGGCTGCCTTAGGGATTCAGGCACACGTCATTCATATGCGTATTTCAGGTGAAAATACCGATGAAGTCCAAAAAGTAGCTCAAGAAGTTAAAAAAGCTTTGGCTACAAGTGATGATCCTAAAACGATTAGCTCAAAGCTATCCACCTCAACCGTCAAGGTTGATGGCGCAGATATGGGTTTCCGCCCGCTGTCTGATATTCCTACCGAACTTTCAGCGCGCCTTACACCATTAAAAGTAGGTCAAACCACTGAGTTGATCAATGTGCGTGATGGTGTTCATGTACTTAAATTACTTGAACGCAAACAGAATGACCAAAAAGCTCTGGTCTCTCAATACCAGACCCGCCACATCCTGATTCAACCATCAGAAGTTGTAACCCTGGACCGTGCCAAGCAAATGATTGACAGTCTTTACAAGCGTGTAAAAGCAGGCGAAGATTTTGCAACATTGGCCGCAACCTATTCAACTGATACAGGTTCTGCCCGTGATGGTGGTAGTCTCGGCTGGGTGAGCCCTGGTATGATGGTTCCAGAGTTTGAACAGGTTATGAAAGACACACCTGTTGGACAAGTCAGCAAACCATTTCAAACCCAGTTTGGCTGGCATATCCTACAAGTCACCGATACCCGTCAGCAAGACATGACCAAGGAAGTTCAGGAACGTATGGCTCGCCAGATTTTAGGTGAACGTCAGTTTGATACCGAAGTGGATAGCTGGACACGTGAACTTCGTGCCAATGCCTATGTTGAAATTAAAGATGCCAACCTCGATAGCAAGGCTCCACAAAAATAACCCACCTTAATCAAAATGCCAGCGTTTAAGCTGGTATTTTCTATATCCTCAACAAACAAAAAACAGTGGCATTTGCCACTGTTTTTTAACTACAAACGATTATTTGTAACGATCCACCATTTTCTCTAAAGAAATTGGGCGAATCTTGTCAGCATTACCTGCTGTACCAAACGCTTCATAACGATCGATACAGATTTGCTTCATTGCTTCAACTGTCTCGCCGAAGAATTTACGTGGATCAAACTCACTTGGTTTTTCAGCCATCATACGGCGCATTGCACCCGTTGAAGCCAAACGCAAGTCGGTATCAATATTAATCTTACGCACACCATGCTTGATTGCTTCCACAAGCTGCTCTACAGGCACACCGTAAGTTTCCTTAATATCACCACCGTATTGGTTAATCACAGCCAACCATTCCTGTGGTACAGAGCTTGAACCATGCATGACAAGATGCGTGTTTGGCAGTGCAGCATGAATTTCTTTAATACGGTCAATTGCCAGAATATCGCCTGTCGGTGGACGAGTAAACTTGTACGCGCCATGTGAAGTACCAACAGCAATCGCCAGAGCATCAACATTGGTATCTGCCACAAACGAGGTTGCTTCTTCAACAGAAGTCAGCAGTTGAGAGTGATCAAGTACGCCTTCTGCGCCAACACCATCCTCTTCACCAGCCATACCAGTTTCAAGGCTACCTAGACAGCCAATCTCACCTTCAACTGAAACACCACATGCATGCGCCATCGCAACCACGCGGCGAGTTACATCAACGTTGTAATCGTATGAGGTTGGTGTCTTGCCATCTGCACCCAATGAACCATCCATCATGACTGAGCTGAAACCCAACTGGATCGAACGCTGGCAAACATCAGGGCTGGTACCATGATCCTGATGCATTACCACAGGAATATGTGGCCATTCTTCAATTGCTGCCAAAATAAGGTGACGGAGGAACGGTGCACCTGCATATTTACGCGCACCAGCCGAAGCCTGCACAATTACAGGTGAGTTTGTTGCATCCGCAGCGAGCATGATTGCACGCATTTGTTCTAGGTTGTTTACGTTAAATGCTGGTACGCCGTAGTTATGTTCAGCAGCGTGATCCAAGAGCTGGCGCATTGAGATGAGTGCCATAATATCCTCCCAGGTAATGCGCCATATTCTACATGCTGATTTATTTCAATTCAGCAACTAATCACAGGAAATCAAAAAAAATCCCTGATCTTTTGTGCAATCTGGTGAACGAATTGTATTTTGCAATAAAAAAAGACCAAATTTATGAATAATTTGGTCTTTTCCATACTTACACTGGGTTGATTAAAACTAACAATACCCATCCAGACGAGTCAAAGGCAGCTTCTTGCCAATCGCCTTTTCAATCTCTGGTAAATAAAAAGCATCATCTTCAGACAGGAAACTGATACTTACGCCCTGCGCCCCTGCACGACCTGTACGCCCAATACGATGTACATAGTCATCCGACTGCTCTGGCAAGGTAAAATTAATCACATGCGACACACCATCCACATGAATACCACGACCCGCCACATCGGTTGCAATCATAATGTTGTGCTTGCCCTGCTTGAATTGGTCCAGCATCTTTAAACGCTTGTCCTGGGCAATTTCACCCGACAACATCCCAACCTTATAACCATCACGCTTGAGATGGTCATACAAACGGCGAACCTGATCCCGACGGTTCGCAAAGATCATGACTTTATCAATCGGTTCATCACGCAGAATATCTTGCAGAAGCTTGTACTTGTCTTTTTTCTCCACCACATACACACGTTGCTCAACATCCACATTGGTTTTCTGCTCAGGCTCAATCTCGACCGTAACAGGTTCAAACAACCATTGGCGTGCAAGATTGAGGACATCGTAGCTAAACGTTGCCGAGAACATTAATGTTTGACGCTGTTCCTTAAATGGCGAATAACGCACAATACGTTTTACTGAAGGTATAAAACCCATATCCAGCAAACGATCCGCCTCATCAATCACTAAAAACTCAATTTTATCAAGCCAGACTTCTTTTTGCTCCACAAAATCAATCAGTCGCCCAGGAGTCGCAACAATAATATCGACAAAATTCTTGTCCAGCATTTTCTTTTGCTTGTCAAAATCAACACCACCCAACAAAGTGACAACATGCAAATTTGAGAATTTTGTTAAAGCCTGAGCATCACTTTCTATCTGTAAAGCCAACTCACGTGTCGGTGCCAGAATCAAGGCACGCGGTTCACCACGAAAACGCTGGTCCTGAATAGGATTATTGAGTAGATCATTGATCACGCTAATCAAAAAGGCCGCTGTTTTGCCTGTACCCGTTTGCGCTCGACCAATGGCATCATGTCCTGCCAACGTATATTTTAAAACCTTTTGCTGAATTGGGGTCATTTGTGTAAAACCCAAAGCATCAATCGCTTTTTTTAACTGCGGATGTAAATTTAAGGTTTCAAAACCAGATGTCATATATGCACTCGAACCATCAATGAGCAAAAGAAAGTCGCTATTATAAACCATAAAAAATAAAAACGCCCCAATAAGATTGGAGCGTTTTATAACCCCTTTGTTTTCCCCCTTATTAAGGGGGAACTATAGGGGGTTAAAGCAACAAATTAGTCTAAAGGCTGAACGTTTTCAGCTTGGAAACCTTTTTGTCCTTGAACTACGTTGAATTCTACGCGTTGGCCGTCACGTAAAGAACGGTGGCCATCGCCCATAATTGCGCGGAAATGAACGAATACGTCATCACCACCATTACGCTGAATAAAACCAAAGCCTTTAGTGTCGTTAAACCACTTTACTACGCCTTGTTCACGAGCTGTCATAAGTCAATCCTCAGATATTGAAAGATAAGGACCTTCCGGTGTTGCAAACAGCAGAGCCAACAAGGTTTTAAAATATTTATAATTTTAAAGCTTGTAATCATTCTGTAAAACTATCAACAATTTCCGGTTACATCCATTTGTTATAGGGTTTAATACAATAAAATTTAATTAAACACTTTCTAAAACGCATCGAGCTTAACATGGGTTTATAATAATTAATAGATTTATTTTAAGTTATTTCTAATGTTTCTATCTGTTTTTTTCAATCATTTAGCTGTTTTTTTAATGAGATTCCCCCCTCTAAAGTCACACGAAAATTTGCTAAGATAATGACGTATTCAGCGGTTTAAACGATTATGACTCTTATTTCCAGTTCACCTGAGATTATTGATGCCCTAGGGCAGCCCTGCCCAATGCCACTGTTGATGCTGAAACGTGCCTTAAAAAAGGCACCTGCAAAACAGCAGTTTTTACTCAAGTCGTCCGATCCTCATAGTGAAATTGATGTAACACGATATTGCCAGATCCAGCAACTTCAATGCCTGACACAAAAAATTTCAGAGAATGAGTTTCACTATTTAATTGAATCTATGTAATTCTTTGCTAAACTCTAGCTAAAGATAAATGCATTAAATTTACATTTTTATACTCAAATTTCCTTAGTGATGAAGAACATTCGCATTAAGATGAAATTGTTGACTTAAATACCATCCTATAAGGAGACTCCATGACTACTGACAGCAGCAATCAATTGATGCCCCTGTCATTGTCTGCGCCAGGTGTAAACCTTGGTGCATATATCAGTACTGTCAATCAAATTCCAATTTTAACGGCTGAGCAGGAAAAAGAACTTGCTGAACGTTATTATTATGACCAAGACCTTGATGCTGCCAAACTATTGGTAATGTCACACCTTCGTTTTGTCGTACATATTGCACGTAGCTATGCAGGTTATGGCCTTCCACAAGGTGACCTGATTCAGGAAGGCAATCTTGGACTAATGAAAGCGGTTAAACGTTTCGACCCAAACATGGGTGTTCGTCTAGTTTCTTTTGCTGTGCACTGGATTAAAGCCGAAATCCATGAATATGTGATTCGTAACTGGCGTATTGTCAAAATTGCTACTACCAAAGCACAGCGAAAATTATTCTTTAATTTGCGTAGTCTTAAAAAATCAAGTAAAAAACTGACCTTAGAAGAAGCACGCTCAATTGCAAATGATTTGAATGTAACACCTGAGCAAGTGCTTGAAATGGAAGGTCGTTTAACCGCTTATGATGCTGCTTTTGAAGCACAGGGCGATGATGATGACGATACTCCACATACCGCCCCTGCACTATATTTGGAAGACAATCGTTACGATCCTGCGCGCTTGATTGAAGAAGAAGATTACGAGGAACAAAGCACCACTGCCTTACATGAGGCCATGGATCAGCTTGATGATCGCTCACGTAACATTCTACAACGTCGCTGGCTGGATGATGATAAATCGACCTTGCATGAACTTGCGGCTGAATATAACGTTTCTGCAGAACGTATTCGCCAACTTGAAAAGAATGCAATGGAAAAAATCAAAACCGCCATGTCTGCGAGTTAAGATTACATCAAACACAAGGGCTTTCATGCCCTTTTGTTTTATCTGGCTTTGTTTAAACACCCGAATATGTTAAGTTTGTTCATCAAATTTTTAGTTCCATTATCATTATGTGGATAGCAATCTCTGCGCTAAATCTCGCGCTTGCAGTTATGTTAGGCGCTTTCGGCGCGCATGGACTCAAATCTTTTGCCACACCTGAGCAACTGGCTTGGTGGAGCACAGCAACCCAATACTTTTTCTATCATGGCCTTGGCTTACTGATTTTAGGTGTGCTTCATAAAACCACACCAACTCTGCCAATAAAAATTCCTTTTATTTTGATGCAAATTGGTATCATTTTTTTCTGCGGTTCGTTGTACATTATGGCACTTGGTCTACCAAAAATCTTAGGTGCGATCACCCCGATTGGTGGTGCATTTATGATTGCAGGTTGGCTTTTGCTCGCATGGCAAGCGCTTACGCATGCGAAATAAGGATTTATCATGCACATCTATTTAAATGGCGAGTTGACTGACACGCCTTGTGAAAACCTACAGCAATTGATTCAGGTGTTGGCTTTAGAGGGTAAACGCTTCGCTGTGGAGAAAAATCAACAGATCATTCCGAAAAGTAAACTTGAGCAAACCACAATTGCTCCCGAAGATCGTATTGAAATCATTCAAGCTGTTGGTGGCGGCTAATCGGCTAAAAATGGAGTAGCCCATGCAAGATTCCCCTTTAATTATTGGCTCACGTACTTTCCAGTCTCGTTTATTGGTCGGAACAGGCAAATATAAAGATTTAAATGAAACTGGTTTAGCCATTCAGGCAAGTGGCGCTGAGATTGTGACGGTGGCAATTCGTCGAGTCAATATCGGACAACATGCAGATCAACCTAACCTGCTTTCAGTGATTCCACCTGAGAAATATACCATCCTGCCAAATACCGCAGGTTGCTTTGATGCGGATAGCGCAATCCGTACCTGTATGCTGGCGCGTGAACTTTTAGATGGACACAATCTGGTCAAGCTGGAAGTTCTAGGTGATGAGAAAACCTTATACCCAAACATCACTGCAACACTGAAAGCGGCCCAAACCTTGATTGATGATGGTTTTGAGATCATGGTCTATACCTCGGATGACCCAATTGTGGCCCAAGAACTTGAAAGTATGGGTTGCGTGGCAATCATGCCTTTAGGTAGCCTGATCGGTTCTGGTTTAGGCATTCTCAATCCACACACTATTTCGATTATCAAGGAAAACGCCAAAGTACCTGTGCTGGTCGATGCAGGTGTCGGTACAGCCAGTGATGCAGCGATTGCAATGGAATTGGGCTGTGACGGTGTCTTGATGAATACAGCGATTGCGGCTGCTCAAAACCCGATCTTAATGGCTTCTGCCATGAAGAAAGCGGTTGAAGCAGGTCGTGAAGCTTATCTTGCAGGCCGTATGCCACGTAAGCGTATGGCAAATGCAAGCTCACCTGAAACAGGTTATTTCTTTAAATAGTTCATCAAAAACATATTCATTTTGTTTTGACATCCTCCCCGACCTA
>NZ_DDAH01000168.1:0-6355 GCF_002333245.1 Acinetobacter sp. UBA2063 | reverse complement strand
ATTTTTGTCGTGTACAGAGATGGAACAGGCTTTTCCAGCAGTCACTTTAAAGTGTATGAAAAGTGATACAGGTACGATTTTGGGCTTTGTTGGTGTGGCAGAGAAAAAGATTGAGATGTTGTTTATTCGAAATGCAGCACGAGGTCAAGGCATTGGCAAGCAGTTGTTATTTTATGCAGTTGAACAGCTTGGTGCGACTAACGTAGATGTCAATGAACAAAATCCACAGGCAGTTGGTTTCTATGAATGTTTAGGCTTTAAAGTCATTTCTCGTTCCCCACTGGACGGATTGGGCAAACCTTTCCCAATTTTGCATTTGAGTTTGTAGCTTTAAATTGTTTGGGTAAAAAAAGCCATCCGAAGATGGCTTTTTAAAAGGTTCTCAGGAATTAAAGAAAGCTTGGTAAATGACGGGCTGGATCCGTTTCACGGGCAGCCTGTGCCTCAGCAACGGTCATGCCAAGTGCTTTTGCAACCCCTTCACCATAGGCAGGGTGGCAGGCATGGCAGTTACGAATATGGCGATATTTGATGAAGTCCAGCGCATCGCCCATTGCACGGGCAGTGTTGTCAAACAAGACCTGCTGTTGTTCAGGTGTCATCAGTTCAAACAGCGCACGAGGCTGGCTGAAATAGTCATGGTCATCTTCACGATAATCCCAGAAATCCGCATCACCATTGATTTTTAATGGGGGTTCCCGATATTGGGGTTGTTCCTGCCACTGATTAAAGCTGTTTGGCTCATAGTGTGGTAAACCGCCATAGTTGGCATCAATACGGCCCTGACCATCACGGTGATTGCTATGTACAGGGCAGCGTGCCGCATTGAC
The DNA here is from genome assembly GCF_002333245.1 of Acinetobacter sp. UBA2063. Lineage (NCBI taxonomy): Bacteria > Pseudomonadati > Pseudomonadota > Gammaproteobacteria > Moraxellales > Moraxellaceae > Acinetobacter > Acinetobacter sp. UBA2063. The sequence goes on along the minus strand of NZ_DDAH01000168.1, from coordinate 5,525 downwards.
TGGTATTTGTTGATAGTTGGCACCCAAGCGGTAACGCTGCGCATCGGCATAGTTAAATAAACGTGCTTGTAACATGCGGTCTGGCGATACGCTTATACCCAGTACTAGATTGCTTGGCGAAAAGGCTGACTGCTCCACATCCAGGAAGAAGTTTTCAGGGTTGCGGTTCAGTTCAAATTCACCCACTTCAATCAATGGATAGTCACCATGCGGCCAAACTTTGGTCAGGTCGAATGGATGGTATGGTACTTTCTCTGCATCCTGTTCTGGCATAACCTGAACAAAAAGTGTCCATTTTGGATAATCACCATTTTCAATCGCATCAAATAAGTCACGTTGATGGCTTTCACGGTCTTTCCCTACGATGCTTTCGGCTTCAGCATCGGTCAGGTTTTTAATGCCCTGCTGGGTTCTAAAGTGGAATTTCACCCAGAAACGTTCATTGGCCGCATTGATGAAACTATAGGTGTGACTACTGAAACCATGCATATGACGGTAGCTGGCAGGAATACCACGGTCTGACATCACGATGGTGACTTGATGCAGTGCCTCTGGAAGCAGTGTCCAGAAATCCCAGTTGTTGGTTGCACTGCGCAAATTGGTTTTCGGGTCACGTTTGACCGCTTTGTTCAGGTCAGGGAATTTACGTGGATCACGTAGGAAGAATACAGGGGTGTTGTTGCCCACCATATCCCAGTTGCCTTCCTCTGTATAGAATTTTAACGCAAAACCGCGAATGTCCCGTTCTGCATCGGCCGCACCGCGTTCACCTGCAACGGTGGTAAAGCGGGCGAACATCTCGGTTTTCTTGCCGATTTCACTAAAAATCTTGGCGCGGGTGTATTGGGTAATGTCATGGGTGACGGTAAACGTACCAAATGCACCTGAACCCTTGGCATGCATACGGCGTTCAGGAATCACCTCACGGACAAAGTTGGCCAGTTTCTCATTCAGCCATAAGTCTTGGGCTAATAATGGTCCTCTCGCACCTGCTGTCATACTATTCTGGTTATCCACTACAGGTGCGCCAAAGTCTGTGGTTAAGTGGCTAAAAGGACATTTTTTATCGTCTTGGCTCATGGTTATTCTCCATTTACAGGATGACTGTTGAGTTGAGTCATCCGAATTATTGAGTTGTTGTAAATTGCATCATGAAATGTGTTGGATGTTTATAGTTTAACAATAGGCTGCTGGTGGCTTTTTTTCCAATGGATAAAAGCGCATACAACAAGTGCTTTATTCGATGGACACAGCATACCATCTTAAACAGGATTTACGTTTTTTTGCTTATAGATACTGTTAAAAAAAGCACCCTAAACAGGATGCTTTTTTACTTTATGCACTGAGCAAGCGATTAGACTTGACCATATCGGCTAAGCCATGGGTTCTAAAATAATGCTCCAGCCAGCTTTTAATCAGCAAAGGATTGTTCATTTTTAACACATCGTCCAATAGCTTTTTGGCATCGCTCATCGGCACATGGCAAATGGCTTTACGTACCCGCAAGATGTTGCTTGAACTCATGGAAAGTGTATTGAACCCCATCGCCATGAGCAGGATGGCGGTCAGGGGGTCGCCCGCCATTTCTCCGCATACACTAATCGGCTTCTGGTGCTGATGGCAGGCTTGAACAAGGTTTTGCAAAGCCCGCAGCACAGACGGATGAAAATGTGAATAGACATTGGCAACATGCGGGTTGTTACGGTCAACCGCAAGCAGGTATTGGGTCAGGTCGTTGGAACCTACAGAGAAAAAGTCTACCAACTCTGCAAATTCATCAATCTGGAACAGGACACTTGGAACCTCAACCATGATGCCGATTTTAGGTTTGGTGATCTTCACCTGTTCTTCTTCCTGAACCGCAATCCAGTCACGTTCCAGCAAATACAGGACTTCCTCCACCTCACTGACACTGGTGACCATCGGCAGCAGGATATGTAGGTTATTCAAGCCGATGCTGGCCTTGAGCATGGCGCGAATCTGTGCGGAAAAGATTTCTGGATGGTCAAGGGTAAAGCGCAGGCCACGCCAGCCTAGTGCCGAGTTTTCCTCTTCAATGCTAAAGTAGGGTAGGTCCTTATCCGCACCAATATCCAGCGTCCGCATAATCACAGGCTTGTTGGCAAAATGGCTAAGCTGTTGACGATAGATGGCACGCTGCTCTTCCTCACCTGGGAAGCGCTCACGCAACATAAACGGAATTTCACTGCGATATAAACCGACGCCCTTGGCCCCCCGTTGAACCCCACGCACCACATCAATCATCAAGCCTGTGTTGACGAACAATGGAATTTCCACCCCGTCAGGAGTAATGGCATCACGGGTTTCGTATTGCTTCAAATCTTTGGCAATCTGTTCTTCTTCTTTCTGGACTTCCTTATAACGCTGGCGTAGACGGCGCGGTGGATTGACAAAAACACGTCCCTGATAGGCATCGACAATCATCTCAATGTCATCAAGGGTGTTGATTGGCAATTCGGTGACACCCACAACCGTTGGAATCCCCAGAGCGCGTGCCACGATTACCATGTGTGAATTGGCAGCGCCTTCAGAGGTCACAATCGCTGCAATATTATCGACAGGCAGTTCAACCAGCGCCGCAGTGCTGATCTCTTCACCAATCAGGATACTGTCAGGGCTGAGTTCACGATGGCTTGAATCCGCCTCCTGTAGGCAGGCTAAAATGCGCCGTCCCAAATCCTTGAGGTCAGAAACCCGTTCGCGCAGGTAATCGTCCTCCATTTGTGCAAACAGTGCCACATGCTTGTCAATGACTTTGCGCACTGCACCCTGAGCCCAGCTACCTGTGCGGATATGGTCCTTGATTTCACTGGGTAATGCATTTTCATCCAGCATGCGCAGGAACACGCTGAATAACGCGCGTTCCTCTGACATGAGGGAATCCTGCATTTTTTCATCCAGAGACTGGATTTCCTTACGAACAGAGGCAATGGCCTGATCAAGCAATGCCAGCTCGTCACTAATGTCCTCAGCTTCACGGTCTGGAATTGCGGTCAGGTCGGCGGGCGGGTAGAGCACAATCGCCCGACCCAATGCGATACCACCCGCGCCAGAAACGCCCTGAAAGGTCTTGTAGGTGGAACCACTATTCGGTTTTCGGAAAACATCAATATTTCCGACTGCATGCGCATGGGCGATGACACCAGAAAGCTGTGCGCACAGTGTGACAAGGAACGATTCAGCCGCCTCGCTAAAGTCCTGGGATTCCTTGTTTTGAACCACTAGAACGCCCATGACTTTGCGACGGTACATGACAGGTACGCCGAGGAATGAGTTAAACAGCTCTTCACCTGTTTCGGGTAAATAAGCAAAGCGTTCATGTTTCGGCGCATTGTCTAAGTTGACAATTTCTTCGCGTTGACCGACTAAACCGACCAAACCTGTACCGACACTTAAAGATACTTGTCCAACGGATTCAGGGTTTAAACCTTTTGAGGCCATCAACACATAACGACGATTACGCTCATCTAAGAGATATATAGAGCATACATCCACGTGCATCGCTTCAGCCACATGATTGACCATAATGTCCAAAGAGTCATGCAAACTGACGGACGCATTGATTTCTTGCACAATGCGTCTAAGGGTGTCGAGTTGCATGTTTGACATGAGGTGTCTGCTCCTGTTTATTGAATCGTTATATGCCTATTTATAACAGCTATATCGTTAAAAATCATTGTTTAAAGTCATGATTTTGCGACAATTAACGCTGAGGTAACTGTAAACACAACTCCATCATGGCTCTGCGGTAAACATCTCTTTTGAAGTTTACCACCTGACCCAATGGATACCAGTAACTCACCCATTGCCATTCATCGAACTCGGGTGGGTCTGATAGATTTAACTGAATATGATGCGGCGATGCCGTTAATTTCAGTAAAAACCACTTTTGCTTTTGTCCAATACATACGGGATCTGAATCTGACCGAATGTACCGATGTGGCAAACGATAACGCAGCCAACCCTTAGTTTGCGCTATAATCTGGACGTGTTCGGGCAATAAACCGACTTCTTCTCTCAGTTCACGGTAAAGTGCCTGTTCAGGGGTTTCTCCAAACTGGATCCCTCCTTGTGGAAATTGCCAAGCATTGTGACCAATGCGCTTTGCCCATAAAACTTGTCCATCATCGTTTGCCAAAATGATCCCGACGTTGGGTCGGAAACCTTCTGAGTCGATCATTTGGCTACCTAAATTTTGTCTATATCGTTGACTTTGATCTCGGGGACAGTCACTCTTCACGTCCAACTCGAAAAAGGTCAAAGTAAAATGTTTAAATTGCTATGATCTTAACGAATTTTTAGTGACTTACGGAAATAGATTTACGTTTTTTTTCTTTAATTTGCATTTAAATGAGTATTTATATGAAATTGGCTTTGTTTGATTTAGATCATACCCTGTTAAATACCGACTCTGACCACTCATGGGGTGAGTTTTTAGTGAATGAAGGTTTGGTTGATCCAGTTCATCATCGTCAAATGAATGACAAGTTTTATGAAGACTACAAGGCGGGACAACTCGACCCAATTGCCTATAATGAATTTGTATTTGAATTTCTCACCAAACATGACAATGCTTATTTAACTGAACTGCATCAGTTGTTTATGCAAAAGGTGATTCGTCCACAAATGCGTCCCAAAGGTTTTGAGGCCATCAGGAAGCATCAGGATATGGGACATGCCATCGTTGGGATTACTGCAACCAGTGATTTTATTACCGCACCAATTTTCCGTGAGTTTGGCATTACTGAAATTATTGCCACCAATGCTGAGGTGCTTGAGGGTAAATATACGGGTAAGGTCACAGGCTTGCCATGCTACCAAAAAGGCAAGCTGGCACGTCTGGACCAATGGTTAGATGGTCGGATAGTTGAGGAATCGTGGGCCTATTCAGACTCGATTAATGACCGTTTCCTACTTGAATATGCCACCCATGCCATTGCAGTCAATCCTGATGATCGTTTGGAGAAGCTGGCACGCGAACAGGGCTGGGAAATTCAGGACTGGTCGATTTAATCAAAAAATATAGAAAAATGTTAAACATATTACAGTTTTAATATGTTTAACATGTTGAATAATAAGAAGATCACTAATTGGATATAAAAAATGCAAGAGTATCGTGATGAAACTGAACAAACTAAAAAACCAACCTGGCTAGATTATGTCGCCGAAGGTTGTGGGGAATTGATCGTACAACTTACATTATTAGGAATCTGTTTTTTAATTGGGAATGTTTATTTTGCCTATGTTGCTTTTGGCGTAGGTGCACTATTTTTGATTTTACCTTTTGCGATGTTAGTTTATTTTATAGCGAAAAAATATGTGAAAAAGCAAAGGCTAAACTATCAAAAAGCTCAGCAGAATGAGAAGTGAAAATATTTTGTTTTTAGGAAAGGTTTTTTTTGATATAAAAATGTTTTTGATAGGGGTAAATAATGAAAAAACAACAAATTGAATTGCCAGAGAAGTTGTGGAAAGAGCAAAGTGTTGATTTAACCCGACACAGT
>NZ_DDAH01000160.1:0-6137 GCF_002333245.1 Acinetobacter sp. UBA2063 | reverse complement strand
CGCAGATTGTGCTATAACAGAAGTTACCAATAATATTGTTTAGCAAGAAATCTATAGCAATGACTGAATCTGCATTACATCAATTAAAGAATTTAACCACTGTGGTTGCCGATAGTAGTGATCTGGAAGCAATTGAAAAATTTCGCCCTTTGGATGCCACTACCAATCCATCACTGATCACGGCTGCTGCTGAACAACCCGAAAGCAAGGAACTGATTCAAGATGCCTATACTCAGGCAAAACAGGAAAATTATCAGGGTGATGAACTGATTGAACGCACCATTGATATTTTAACTGTGAAATTTGGTGTTGAAATTTTAAAGCTGATTGATGGCCGTGTATCAACTGAGGTAGATGCCTCACTGTCTTATGATACCGAAGCGACGATTGCCAAGGCACGTGAACTCTCTAAGCTTTATCAGGGCTATGGCATTGAACAGTCACGCATCCTGATCAAGATTGCGTCAACATGGGAAGGCATTCAAGCAGCTAAAGTGCTGGAAGCTGAGGGAATTCCATGTAACCTGACTTTGTTGTTTGGTCTACATCAAGCCCAAGCCTGTGCTGATGCCAAAGTCACACTGATTTCCCCATTTGTTGGTCGTATTCTGGACTGGTATAAAAAAGCTGAGGGCGTTGATCAATATCCAATTGAAAAAGACCCTGGAGTGCTGTCAGTTAAGAAAATCTATAACTACTACAAACAACATGGGATTCCAACCCAGGTCATGGGTGCAAGCTTCCGCAGCACAGCGCAAGTTTTAGGCTTGGCAGGTTGTGATTTATTGACGATTGCGCCAAATTTATTGGCGCAACTGGAACAGGATCAGCAAACGCTTACAGCTCAGCTCAGTACCGAAGCAGCACAACAGGCAGAAAAAATTGAACGTCCTACCCAAACCAAAGAAAGCTTTAAGGCAGAACTTGAACACGACTTGATGGCTTTCCAGTTACTGCAAAGCGGTATTGATGGCTTTATCAAGGCGCGTGACCAGCTCAGTTTATTATTACGCCAATCATTTGGTATTGATGCTGAAATCCAGCCTTAATTAGTCGATTTTTCAACTATAAAAACCGATTTTTGTTACTATAGCAAGAATCGGTTTTTTAATGAGTTGATTGTGTTTGGTATCACAGATTTAACCACTTACATCATTGGTACAGTGTTGATTATCTTATTACCTGGCCCCAACTCGTTATATGTAATGTCGGTTGCCTCACGTTATGGGATCCAAACAGGTTTTTGGGGTGCATTGGGCGTATTAACAGGCGATTCTATTTTAATCCTGCTGACTATTTTTGGAGCAGCATCCCTGTTACAAGCTTTTCCAATTTTATTTGTGATTTTAAAAATAATCGGGGGTGCCTACTTAGCCTATTTAGGTTTTAAATTATTACAGGGCGCTTATCAAACATGGAACACACCACAACAGCACGCTGAACTGCCTGATTTACCTCAATTAGATCAAGTTCATCCTTACCGTACAGCATTGAGTATCAGCCTGCTTAATCCCAAAGCCATCCTATTTTTTCTGTCTTTCTTTGTGCAGTTCGTCAAACCAGACTATGCCTATCCTGCATTAAGTTTTTTAATTCTGGCGATTATTCTGCAATTGATCAGTTTTAGTTATTTAACCGCCTTGATCTTTTCTGGTATTAAATTGGCAGCTTTTTTTAAACATAACCTTAAACTGGCAGCAAGTGGTATTTGTCTGGTTGGCATCCTGTTTTTTGGTTTTGGTGTTAAACTCGCAACCTCAACGCTGGCTTAATGCTACTTTTGATCAAATGATCAATTTATTCAATCATTTTAGAACTACGATTTAGCGAATATTAACGATATACTTTTCAACAAATTTTAATCAACTATAGATGCATTGATGCAACGCCTTATTCAAGATTTTTCCATTCCTGCGGTATTTGCTGGCTTTATTACTTTCCTGATTGGGATTAGCGTTTCTGCGGTCTTGGTGATTCAAGGCGCACAATCTTTAGGGGCAAATACTGCACAAATCAGCTCATGGTTTTGGGCACTGGGTTTGGCAATTGGTCTATCAGGCTTAATCCTGTCATGGAAATATAAATATCCCGTGGCAACAGCATGGTCGACCCCTGGGATTGCGTTGATTATCGCTTCTACAGGCCATTATGATTTGTATGAAGCAATTGGTGCTTTCTTAATGTGTGGCGTCGCAATCGCAATCGTTGGATTTTCAGGCATTTTCCAAAAGTTAATGGCGCATATTCCGCAAAGCCTCACGTGTGCGATGCTTGCAGGAATTTTATTAAAATTTGGCATACAGATTTTTAGCAGTATGCAAACTTATCTGGGTTTTATCCTGAGTATGCTGCTGATTTATCTGGTCTCAAAAAGACTGTTTCCGCGTTACAGCATCGTACTCACCGTGATTTTAGGAGCGATGATTTGCCCATTCTTTATCGAGTTTCAATTGCATTCCATCACATGGTCTTTGGCACAACCTGTCTGGATGCAACCTGCATTTTCATGGTCTGCCTTACTCGGTCTGGCTTTACCGCTGTTTGTGATTAATATGACCTCACAGAACTTGCCTGGGATTGCCATGATCAAGAGTTATGGCTATCAACCGCATGTCAATCAACTGGTCGGCTGGACGGGTGTTGCCCTGTTTGCAACCATTAGCCATAACGTTGCACTTGCTTTTGCCAATGTAGAAGAACGTGAAGCAGCCTTGCTGACTTTTTTATGTAGTGCTTCTGGTGTGCAGTTCTGGGGGATTGGTTCCGCTTTTTGGGGATTGATCTTAGGTATTTTTGTTTTGATCCTATTCAGGTTGAAACTAAAAAATAAGCCTTAGTATCCTAAGGCTTATTTAAGAAATGAATTGGTTAACCGTTATTTTTCATCCAAATCTTTCTGCGCCTCTTCATCGTTTAAAATCCGTCCAGCCTGTTTAGGTCGAATTAATGGTGCAGTTGGACGTGGATGGGCATTGGTATATTGCAGACCCACACCTGCATAAACGTCATCCGCAGCGATTTCTGTTTCAAAACGCTCATTATCACGCTCACGAATTTCATCGGCAATGCGCTGAACCTCATCTTCATCGACACCCAGTTCTTGCAAAATCACGCCGCCAAACTTAATTGCTGATTCAAAGGTTTCACGAATCATATAATCCACTTTTTGCTTGACTAAATAAAGTGAGTGTTCACGGTCATAAGAACGTACCAGCAGCTTGGCCAGTGGAAATTCGTGCGTCACCAGCTCCACAATTCGATTGGTGGTTTCTTTACTATCGACACACACTACGATAGCCTGAGCTGTGGCGGCTCCTGAAGCATGCAAAATATATAAACGACAACCGTCACCATAATAGATTTTAAAACCGAATTTTTCCGCGTTTTGAATCATGTCAATGTCATTATCAATAATGGTGACATCAACGCCTCTTGCCAGTAATAATTGACTGGTCACCTGCCCAAAACGACCAAAACCAATCATTAGCACACTGCCACTCAAGCCTTCAGCAATATTGACATTGTCTAAATTGATCTGATCTTTGGTTTCGGTAAAACGTTTAAACACAATGCCTAAGATTGGAGTCAATACCATAGACAGTACAATAATTGCTGTTAGATTCGACTTAACGGTATTATCAATGACTTGAGCGGAGACAGCAGTAGAAAACAGAACAAAGGCAAATTCACCACCCTGGGCCATCAGCAATGCACGATCCAGTGCTTCGGTATGTGAACTTTTGGTAATGCGGGCAACGATATAGATCATCAGTGCCTTGGCAAACATCATCGCCAACACACCACTTAGAATAAGCTGCCAGTTTTGCGCAACCACGGAAAGATCTAAAGACATGCCTACGCCAAGGAAGAACAAACCCAGTAGTAAACCACGGAAAGGCTCAATATCAGCTTCAATTTGATGTCTAAAGGTCGATTCAGACAACAGCACGCCTGCCAAAAATGCACCCATTGCCATAGATAGACCGCTTACTTGCATCAACAATGCGGCACCTAAAACCACAAGAAGTGCTGCGGCAGTCATGACTTCACGTGCCTTGGCAGCGGCCAACAATCTGAATAATGGATTAAGTAACCAATAACCTGCGGCAATTAAACCCGCTATTGCAATAAGTCCAAGACCGATACTTTCTAAACGTGTTGAGGTTGTTTCAACCACATGGTTGGGTGCCATAAAAGCCACAATTGCCAATAAAGGAACAATCAATAAATCTTCGAATAATAAAATGGCAACGATCTTTTGACCTTGAGGTTGAGCAATATCCCCTCGATCGCCCAATAAATGCATCACAATGGCTGTCGACGTCAAGACAAAACCTGCGGCACCAATGAATGCAACTTGCCAGCTAAAACCAAATAGCAAACCAACACCTGTGAGAGCTAAGGCACAAGCAACAATCTGCAAAGTCCCTAAACCAAAGATTTCACGTCTTAAACTCCATAAATGCGAAGGCTGCATCTCCAGACCAATCACAAATAAATACATCACAATGCCTAATTCGGCAATATGCAAAATCGAGGCAGAATCATGGAAAAATGCAAAGCCGAACGGCCCAATAATCAGACCCGCAATTAAATAACCTAATACTGAACCTAAGCCAATGCGCTTAAAAATAGGAACGGCAACAACCGCTGCCGCGAGAAGCACCACTGGTGCAATTAAACTAATAGAATGTGCTTCTGAACTCATACAGTTCTCATTGTTATCTAGCTGCTTTCATTTTATGTGAAACATTACACGTTTTATATATCATTTATGAGACAATGTATCTCAACTCATTCATTTAACAGCTTTTAAATCACTGCTTTTTCAAGAATAAAACAAAGGCTTAATTGATTGCATTTTTATCCCAAAAAGCCTGTCGAATTTGAGGCATTGCATTAAGGTGATTAATCATGTGCTGAGCTTCTTCAGCATCAATTGAGGTTGCAATGAGTGTCACCTCAATCTCAACTTCTTTTTCCCCAAATGGCGTGACATCAATATCTTTTGCAGGGTAATTATGATGTTTTAAGGTGAGATTCAGTTCATCCATTACGGCTTTGCTATGGCTACGATCACAAATGATATAAATCACATGCAAAACCTCAGTGTCATCGTCTAATGGACGACGATCGATCACATGCACGATCGGACGCAGCAAGGTATTAGCCGCCAGAATAAATAAGGTGGCGATAATAGCCTCTACGATTAGGTCTGCGCCCGCAGAAGCTCCCACAGCTGCCGAACACCACAGAGTAGCAGCTGTATTTAAACCATGAATATTGCCTTCTTGACGCATAATCACACCGGCACCCAAGAAGCCAATCCCTGAGACCACATAGGCAATCACTCGGACAGCTCCATCTGCCCCCGTGAGATTTATTGCAATATCTACAAAAATCGCAGCGCCAACGGCAACCAGTACATTGGTTCTTAACCCTGCCGTCCGCTGCCGATACTGACGCTCTATACCAATTAATGCACCTAAAGCGAATGCTGTAACAAGGCTAATTAATGTATCAACGATATTAGATAAATCAATATGTTGTAGAAATTTTAATTGCATTATACACCTATTGTGTTATTGCCAGCCATAACGGCGGATATACATTGTTTTGACCCATTGTGTCACACACATATAGGCAATCAAGATGAAAGGTAGATAGAAAAAATAACTTAGCGGTAAAGCTTCCAATTTCAAATAGCTAGCTAAAGGCCCCATTGGTAAGAATATACCAATACACATAATGATTGCAGTCATGACCAGTAATGGTGTTGCAGCTCGGCTTTGAATAAATGGAATTTTAGCGGTACGAATCATGTGCACAATCAATGTTTGCGTCAACAATCCCACAACAAACCAACCCGATTGGAACAAAGTTTGCTGTTCTGGCGTATTCGCAGAGAACACAAACCACATCAATGCAAATGTAAGGATGTCAAAAATTGAACTAATCGGCCCAAAAACGATCATAAAACGCCCCACTTCCTCAGGTTGCCAACGTTGCGGCTGAGCAATCAACTCTTCATCGACATGGTCAAATGGAATCGCAATTTGAGAGATATCGTAAAGCAGGTTCTGGATCAGTAAGTGAATAGGCAACATTGGTAGAAATGGAATAAAAGCACTGGCTAT
>NZ_DDAH01000161.1:1428-4617 GCF_002333245.1 Acinetobacter sp. UBA2063 | reverse complement strand
TCTCGATGCCAGGGTCTAAGATGCCCAAGACTTGGCTGATCGGGGCTATTTGGTTTATGTGCCTAATTTATTTAGTGGTGGTGCAGTCAAATATTGTATTCGTGCTATGGTGAGTAAGGCAGGACGTATCAATGCAGCCGACAGTGAAGTTAATCAGGAAATTCATGTATTACTCGATGCATTAAAGGCAGACCCAAGATCGAATGGTCGGTTAGGCATGTTAGGGCAGTGTTTAACAGGGGGTTATGTGATTCAGATGGCCAAGCGTGAGGATATGCTGGCACCTGTGGTTTATCATCATTCACTGGGTATTCAAGGTGCGGGTGTACCGAAAAAAGAACCTCTGGATAACATTCGCATTTTGCAGGGACATTGGTCAAACGTTGATCCATTCTGTCCAGCAACCAAGCGCAAAAAATTGATTCAGGAACTGGGTGATCGGGTTGAAGCCTATACCTATAACATGCCACATGGTTTCCGCAGTGTCAGTCGGGGCCTACCTGAAGCAAAGGTAGTTTGGCAACGTACGATTGATTTCTTTGAGCGAGAATTAAAACAAAACACAATATAAATCATTGGAACAACAGGTTATTATTTACTGAAATTCATTTATAGAAATAAAAAAGTGAGGGGAATATATGTCTCAGCAATACGCATACGCGGGCTTCTGGATACGTTTCGGTGCTGCGATTATTGATTCAATCATTGTGATGGTTGCCATGATTCCATTAACCATGATTTTTGGTGGTGGCAATACCACAGTTGCCTCTGATGGTTTTTCATCATTCCAATTTATGTCTACGGCAGACTGGATTTGGCAAATTCTCGCCGCAGTCTTTTATATTTTTTGCTGGATTAAATTTGCAGGAACACCGGGTAAGCGTCTGCTTCGATTAAAAGTGTTGGATGAAAAAACGGGTGAAAATGTGACTGTCGGGCAGGCTATCATTCGATACATTGGTTATATCCCAGCAACATTAGTCTTTTTTATTGGTTTAATCTGGGTGGCATTTGACTCCAAGAAACAGGGTTGGCATGACAAAATGGCCAAAACAGTAGTAGTGAGAGAGCTTTAAGCAATAAAACCTTGTCGCACTGAATTGTGTGTTGCAATAAAAAATTCATGAAAAGGGGCTTGTTAATCTAATAACTTCCCCTATAATGCCGATGAGTTTATTCAACGGAGATCCTAAATGGGAAGTTGTTCGAGGTTCGGGTTTAATTATCTTTTAAACCAAAGCGAATACTGAGCAAGTTAGCCTTTTAGGTCGGCTATCTTGCAAGGAGATAGCTTTGATAAAATGTATATAATTATTCCCTGACTTATAAAATTTTTACGTATTAGCAAAAATTTATTGTATTGACTACAGCCCGTTTAGTTTCCCACCTAAAAATGGGGAGAAGCCTATGTTTTTACACGCTTCCATTCAATGGTATTATACCCTCAGCGTATTTTTACTCTGTGGGGTATTGCTGCTCGCTCAAAAGAGCAAGGCAGATCCACTGTTAAATACAGATGATGCTTCAATAACCGCAGCACATCATTGTCAATTAGAATCGTCATATCTATTTTTAAAGGGCGGAGCCAGTTCCTATCAGATTACGCCAGCCTGTAATCTAGGCCAAAATTTTGAAGTCTCGCTTGGCTATCATGCGACCCAAGATCTGGATAATGTGCATGGTTTTTCTGTTCAAGCGAAAACTGTCTTAAAGCCAATGAGTAACCACTGGGGTGTTGCTACCAGCCTGATGTTGTCACGTGATGAACAATCTAAACAGCGCTCCGATCTAGATTGGTTTTTCAACGTACCGATGAGTTTTAATCTGATTGATCAACGCTTGGGCCTCAATACCAATATTGGTTATCAGGATGGTCCGGATCATGTCGGTTTAATCCGTTGGGGAGTTGCGACCAATTACTCTTTATCCGACCGTTTCGCCATAAGCGCAGAAACCTATAATCAAGACCGTCAATCACCCTTTGTGCAAGCTGCTGTGAATTACAGCCTCATTCCAAATATCCTCGTATTAGAAGCTTCAATCGGCGAACGTCTAAATGCCTTTCGACAGAGATGGTTTGGGCTTGGGTTAAGTTTTACCCCTTCATTCTAAGAATGCTCAACTTCTTTATTTCCTAAATTTATATTTTTTCAATCGACTTTATTGATGAAAATAAGGTCAAGGCCTTTGCATGCCTAAAAAAGAGGATTTCAATATGAAACTCTGGCAACGACTTTTTACTGCATTTCTTAAAAGATTCCACCTCATGCGCTTTTTTGGGCGGAGTCAATCATTTAAAGAATTACATCAATCAAGCTATGCACAAGAAATTGGTAAAACATTATCTGCTCGTTTAGTGGATGCTGCACAGCTTGATTCAGCACAGTTATTACAACAATTAAATAGTTCAAATTCGGGGTTAACTGAGCAACAGGCAAACGCACAACAGAAACTTGTTGGGTTAAATGAAATTGCACATGAAAAGCCATTAACCTGGTGGCAACATCTTTGGTATTGCTATCGCAATCCATTCAATATTTTATTGAGCTTGTTAGCTTTGGTTGCCTTTCTGACAGATGACCTAACCGGTGCCAGTATTATTAGTGTAATGGTGATACTTTCAACCTTATTACGCTATTGGCAAGAGTCAAAGTCTAATCAGGCAGCAGATGCATTAAAAGCCATGGTCAGTAACACAGCAACGGTGTTACGTCATCAGGTCAGCTATGATGATCTGACATTGATGCAACAACGTTATGGAATTGATGTAAAAAATCAAAAAAATACTCAATTTGAAATGCCGATTCAGTATTTGGTTCCAGGTGATGTCATCTTGCTTTCAGCGGGAGATATGATCCCTGCAGACTGTCGCATTTTAACAGCCAAAGATTTGTTTGTGTCGCAAGCTGCAATGACGGGCGAATCGATGCCTGTAGAAAAATTTGCATTGCAAAAAAATATGCAGGAGCAAAGTGCGCTTGAGTTGGAAAATATCGTATTTATGGGGACCAATGTGGTGTCTGGCTCAGCCCAAGCTGTTGTAGTCAGTACTGGTATTCAAACTTATTTCGGTGCTTTGGCACATCGTGTGACGGCGACAGATCGGGGGACCACATCGTTTCAGATGGGGGTCAATAAAGTAAGTTGGTTACTGATTCGCTTTATGTTGGTGATGGCACCGATTGTGTT
>NZ_DDAH01000161.1:868-1393 GCF_002333245.1 Acinetobacter sp. UBA2063 | reverse complement strand
CCGATTGTGTTATTTATTAATGGTTTCACCAAAGGCGACTGGACAGAGGCATTTCTATTTGCACTTTCAGTTGCGGTCGGCTTAACACCTGAAATGCTACCGATGATTGTGACTTCAACCTTAGCCAAGGGCGCAGTCTTCCTCTCTAAAAAGAAAGTAATTGTCAAACGGCTGGATGCAATTCAAAATTTTGGTGCGATGGATGTACTCTGCACAGATAAAACGGGAACGTTGACACAAGATAAAATCTTTTTATCTCAGCATGTGGATGTACATGGACAAACTTCACATTATGTTTTAATGCAGGCTTTCTTAAACAGTTATTATCAAACCGGATTAAAAAATCTGCTTGATGTGGCAGTGCTGGAAGCGGTTGGCCAAGATATTAAAACGCAAAAGTTACACTATAAAAAAGTAGATGAAGTGCCATTTGACTTTGATCGTCGTCGGATGTCTGTGGTCGTGAAGACACCCGAAGATCGTGTCAGAATGATTACCAAGGGTGCGGTAGAAGAAATGCTGAAA
>NZ_DDAH01000161.1:0-731 GCF_002333245.1 Acinetobacter sp. UBA2063 | reverse complement strand
TAGAAGAAATGCTGAAAGTTTGCCGTTATGTTGAGGTTAACGGAAAAATTGAAGCATTGACCCAGCAACGGCAAGTAGCGATTGAAGCGTTAACTCAGCGTTATAACAAGGACGGTTTGCGTGTTGTGGCGGTTGCATATCGCGAGTTTTCAAATGCACAGGAAAACTTTTCGGTCGTCGATGAAAGCGATCTTATTTTAATTGGTTATGTTGCTTTTCTTGATCCGCCAAAAGAGTCAGCAATGGCGGCAGTAAAAAGCCTACATGCACACGGTGTAACGGTGAAAGTACTGACAGGTGATAATGAATTTGTCACTCAAAAAGTATGCCGTGAAATTGGGATCGATTTTAAGCAGGTTTTATTGGGTAGTGTGATTGAAACCCTGACCGACCAACAGCTTCAAAGAGCGGTAGAGCAGTACCATATTTTTGCAAAACTCAGTCCCGTGCATAAAGAACGAATTGTCGAGCAACTTAAAGCCAATGGGCATGTGGTTGGTTTCCTGGGAGATGGTATCAATGATGCAGCTGCCATTCGTGCTGCGGATATTGGTATTTCTGTTGATACAGCGGTTGATATTGCAAAAGAATCGGCAGATTTGATTTTGCTTGAAAAAAGTCTGATGGTACTTGAGCAAGGTGTGATCGAAGGACGTAGAACATTTGCCAATATGCTGAAATATATCAAAATGACGGCAAGTTCAAATTTTGGTAATGTTTTTTCGGTATTA
>NZ_DDAH01000200.1:3832-5341 GCF_002333245.1 Acinetobacter sp. UBA2063 | reverse complement strand
TTACGCTCCAATGGATAAAACCCTATTTGGCATGAATAAAAGCCATTAAATAATGTCTAAATTATTGCCTTGAATCAGGTATGGCATTTATTCATCCTATTCAATAAACAACAGGGCTAAACGTACCTGATCATAAGCCATACGTGGACTGGTTGCCTCTACAATTGGACGCAGCTTGATTGAGCCATCTTCAGTGAAATGTTCAGGATTTTGGCGTTTTTGCAATTTCTTATAGATTTTGCGCACCTCTTCCACTACTTCATCGCCAGGATGGGCCACTGAAATATCCAGATTCTGTTCTTTGTGCAAGCGTGCCAAATGATTGATGATAGTTGCAGGAGTCAGCCCTCTTTCACTGGCAATATCTTCAATATCATAACCCTCTTCAAACAGTGCCTTGGTTTCATCCAGAGTCGCGGTGGCATAACTTTGCTTTCCACCTTTGCTGAGCTTTTTCTCATTACGGCTAATTTCAGTCGGATTTAGCGTACCACCACAATGACGGATAAATGCATTTTGCTGTGTGGTTAAATCAACGTTTTCAAAATTGACTTCGGCTTCAGTAGAAAGTTCCTGAAAACGGCGATCCGCCTTAATGGCCAGACTATCCAACTCTAAAGCCTGATCATTAAAACCCAGTAGTTTTAAACCTTTCAGGGACTTTAACCGCGACAGGGCCACATAGCCCTGACCTTTTTCAAAGGTATGGGTCAGGTTGATTTCTGCGGCTTCCAGTGTCATGCCCTGACTTTTATGGATGGTGATTGCCCAGGCTAAACGTAAGGGAATCTGCTGAAAACTGGCAATCACCTTGCCTGCCTCATTTTCAATCGACCAAGTTTCTGGCTCAACCAATAAAGTTGTACCATCGGTCAATTTTACTTTAGGCAAAATACCGTTCTGATCATCTTCCTCAAAACCAATCACTTCTCCCAAGCTGCCATTGATATAGCCAAGGTCAAAGTTGTTTTTCACAAACATTACCTTGGCATGCTTTTTTAGGGTCAGTTCTTCAGGCGCACGTACAGACGATTTCAATGTTTCAATCAGCTTTTCATTACCATCCAGCACCGCATTAAACTGATGGCTTTCATTGTCAATCTCATTGAGATGTTGATAGTTGATATTATCGACATCCATATTATGGGTATATAAACGGGTAAAGGTTTCACCAATATCGTGCTGGCGTGATTGCTGTAACGCTCGAATATGTTCGGCCTGAATACTTTGCGCCCGAATCGCATTTAAAATCTGGTTGAGGATTTCATCATCCTGACGGTGTTGTTCGGTGAGATAACACACCCGAAATTTCGCCTCCACCCAAGCCTCAGACATAAAGCAGAATTTATCCCGATTGGCTTCACCATTACGCCCGACTGGTGGCAACTGGAAAAAATCGCCAGCGACAATGACCTGAATACCGCCAAATGCCTCATCACTCTCTTTAAAGTATTTCAGTACTTGATTGACCAAATTGAGCTGCTTGGCATGCAGCATTGAGATTTCATC
>NZ_DDAH01000200.1:0-3703 GCF_002333245.1 Acinetobacter sp. UBA2063 | reverse complement strand
CAGCATTGAGATTTCATCAATAATCAGGACCTGCGCATTTTCCAGATGCTCTTTTAAATATTTGCGCTCTTTCATCCGTTTGAGATCGTCATCACTCAAATGGTCTTTAATCCCAATACCCGCCCAGGTATGAATGGTCATGCCATTCATGTGGGTTGCGGCAATCCCTGTAGATGCAGTAATGGCAACAGGCACCTTGCGTGCCTTTAGATAATTAATGTATTGATTAAGCGTATAGGTTTTTCCTGCACCTGCTGAACCCGTTAAAAAAACATTTTCTCCAGCTTTCAATAATTTCAGTGCAGTCTCTTGTTTCATAATTTCATCAGGTAAAAGTAGCAACCCATAGCTTACTGATTTTTTCTCAAAAATAAAAACCTAAACCGATCTGGAAAACCGCTCATATCTCAGATTGCCATTGACATCCAGATGTTTTCATTTAATGTGTTGATGAATGAATTTAGACTTTACATCAAAAATGAATACTTTAAATTTTTATACTTATCAACCAGATATCCTAGGGAATGGTTATCAGCAACTGACCCTGAACTTTGCTGATGATTATGATGGGAAAGTTGTTGCCACATTGGTGCGAAAAAAAGCTGCTCAGGCCACCAAAAAGGCTGTGTTGTATGTTCATGGCTTCGCTGATTATTTCTTTCAAAAAGAAATGGCTGAACAGTTTAACCAGCATGGCTATGACTTCTACGCACTTGACCTTAGAAAATATGGGCGTTCCAAACTCCCCCATCAAACCCTCTATTACGTGCGGGATTTACGTGAATATGATGCTGAAATCAGCAAGTCACTGGAGATCATTAGTCAGGAAAACCATAATCAGGTTTTGCTTGCTGGACATTCAACAGGTGGCTTGATCACAACCCTATATGCAGCACACTATCCTGACCATCGTCTGGTTAAGGCGTTATGGGCAAATAGTCCATTTTATGATTTCTTTAAGAGCATCATTGAGAAAAAAGTGGGGATTCCATTGCTGAGTGAATTTGGCAAGCGTTTCCCAAATGCCAAGTTTCCAAGCGGTCTAAACCCGTGGTATGTACCAAGTTTGCATAAAAAATTTCATGGTGAATGGGAGTTCAATCTGGAATGGAAACCTGAATCCATGCCATTTGTACAACTGTGCTTTGTGCATGCCATCCATGAAGCGCAAAAAGAAATCCATAAAGGCATTACACTGAATATTCCAACCCTGATCATGCATTCACATCAATCCAAATATCCTAAAAAATGGGGAATTGATGCCCAACAAAGCGACGTCATTCTTGATGTCAAAGACATGACCAATAATGCCAAAAAAATGAAAGGTGATATACAGACTTTATCAGTACACAACGGTTTGCATGATCTGGTACTTTCAGCCCCACCAGTACGGGAAAAAGTATACCAAGACTTATTTGCCTGGCTTGAGCAAAAAATGCCTTAACTCACTTCCAATATAGTGACCTGATAAACCATGAATACGATGGCAGTTTCATTACCTAAAACAGTTTATGCAATTCAACATCTTGCCTTTGAGGATTTAGGTTCTCTGGAAGATGCTTTTTATAAACTTGGCTTCCGCGTCCGTTATTTCGAAGCGGGTGTTGACGATCTCAGCCCAGCCCTCAATTATGAGGGTTTAACCATCATCCTCGGTGGGCCAATTGGTGTTTATGAAACTGAGGACTACCCTTTCCTGATTGATGAGATTGCGTTGCTTAAACAGCGTTTGGCAGCCAATAAACCCACCATTGGTATTTGTCTGGGGGCGCAGTTAATTGCTCATGCACTGGGTGCCAAAGTCTATGCTGGACACCAAAAAGAGATTGGCTGGGGCAAACTGGACATTCAGCCTGTTGCTGAAAATATTCTGGCAGCGCTTGAAGATACCCATGTGTTGCACTGGCATGGTGATACATTTGACCTGCCAGACAATGCAGCCTTGCTAGCGAGTTCAGCTATTTATCCCCATCAAGCCTTTGCGATCGGAAAGCAGATTTTAGCCTTACAGTTTCATCTGGAAGTGAATCAAAACAGCTTTGAGAAATGGTTGATTGGTCATACCTGCGAAATACGTCATGCCAATTTGTCTATTCCCCAGTTAAGACAGGATAATCTGCTTTATGCAGCCCAATTGGAAAATCAGGCACAAAAAATTATCCAACGTTTTTTAGAAAATCTCAGCCATTAAAATAAAATGGTGGAAATCAAAAAGCCTAGATGTTCTAGGCTTTTGCGGCTTTAGACACCTAAATGATTAATGCTGTTGAATTGATTTTTGCATCTGTGTCGTATTCTGCTTCTGTTGCGATGGCATATAATCAGGCTCATTGCTAACAGCAAGAAAGAAGAAGACTAAAAACAAACAGCCTAATAAAATACTGATTCCAACGGTGAGATATGGAAATTTTGCTTGCTCTTTAGACATATCGTCTGCTCCTATTTAAATACTAAAATTCAATACTGCATCATCTACATCATGGATAATGCCCTGTAACTGGCACCATTTTGAATACGGGTTTGCATATATTCAGCATAGACCGACAACTTTTCAAAAATGTGTTCTGAATAAAACATATCTTCAATTAAATGAGTGGCCTGTTTTTGGCTAAACTGGCCAATCTGTGCCACCAGTTGCGCATTCAGGTTCGAAAACAAAGTACAAATCGTTTTATGAAACTCATCTTTGTTTTTAAACAATAATTTTCGGGTATTAATCAATTTATCATTAACACTACGTTCTGTTGTATCGCAGCAAATCACGTCAATTTTTATCTGCAAATAATCCTGCAAGATTTGAATTTGATCCTGATTTACAGGTAAATGTGTAATCAAGAAAAGATGGGAAATATCTGTTCGACAGAGGGCTTTAACCAAAGCTCGAAACAGAAAATCAGCTTCTTTTTTAGGCTGTTCAACCAAATCCACATAAAGCTTTAGGCTTTGGAGCACTTCTTCAATTTTTAAATTGACACTTTTCTCAGCCTGATAATATTGATTCAGGATCGCCAAAACAGCGGTTGAAATCGGTGTTGTATAAATCACGGGCTGATTTAAATTGGCAATAATAAATGGGGCAAACAAATACCCAAGATTATTGTCATTTTCCTCTATTTTTGCTTGCACAATATAAGCGACTTTTTCTTTAGAAAAGTCTCTTAATACCTTGCCTCGTAACAAGGTTGCTTCAAGATTTACATAGTCAAGATGTAGCTGTTCTTGTACTGCTTGCGAAACCTCGCCATCCTGAAAAAGCTGGGTTATCGCATTAAGTTCTTTAGTTACAAACATCGCCCTATACACCTTTCAGCCAAACCATTGTCTTCTGATTGATCTGTACGTTTTGTATATTATTTAACAAGCCGTACCATTCTTGGTGTTATTTTGTAGAACATATCAATCGCTGAATAGCTACAGAGGCTGTCTAAAAAAATATAACAGATGATTTATTTCCATCCCATCTGTTATAAAATTAGATAAATTACTCACAATACTCATAAACAGGTTCTCATTTTGGATTCAGTACCTTATGTATAAAGCAGAACAGTTAGCGCATAACCTGAAACTTCTCATTCAAAACGGGACATGGAAGCCGCACAGCAAACTGCCATCTTTACGTGAACAGGTACAACGCTCAGGCTTTAGCCTCATCACGGTCATGAACGCCTATCAGGAGCTGGAAGCGCAAGGATTGATTTATTCC
>NZ_DDAH01000259.1:0-11697 GCF_002333245.1 Acinetobacter sp. UBA2063 | reverse complement strand
AATATCACTTATAAATAAGCTTTTAGTTGTTCAAACAAGTGGGACCATCTCTCAAAGTATTTATCAGATTTTTATGGAATAAATCCTCCATAAAATAGCAAATAATTCTCATTATAGATTAAAAACATCCACGCTTTCTTCTCATTTCACTTTTATACTAGCCCAAGTTTCTCATTTTTGACCTGTGGCCATGCAAAAAACAAGTTCTAAAAAAATACCATTCCGTAAAATAATAATAATCGCTATCGGTGTCGCGATTATTGCAGCCGTTGCATGGTTTTTCTTTAAACCTAAAGATCAAGCGCCTCAGTACATTAGTGCCGAAGTCAGCAAAGGTGATATTGAAGATTCAGTGCTGGCAACAGGTGTACTTGAGGCCACCAAAATGGTGAGTGTCGGTGCGCAAGTTTCAGGTCAGGTGAAAAAAATGTATGTGCAGTTGGGCGATCAGGTTAAACAGGGCCGATTGATTGCCCAGATTGACTCCATTCGTCAGGAGAATGAGCTTAAAACCGCCGAAGCCAACATTAAAAACCAACAGGCACAACTGGCAGTGCAACAGGCCAACTTAGCCAAGGTTGAAGCTGAATATAAACGTCAACAGGCAATGTTTAGTCAGGATGCCACCTCACGCGCTGAACTTGAGGCGGCATTGGCAAACTATAAAACGGCACAGGCCCAGATTGCCTCGATTAATGCACAGATTGAACAATCGCGTTTGAGCCTTGCAACCACAAAGGAAAACCTGGGTTATACCCGTATTGTTGCACCGATGGATGGAACCATTGTGGCGATTGTCACGGAAGAAGGCCAGACGGTAAATGCCAATCAGTCTGCACCAACCATTGTGAAGCTGGCAAAACTGGATACCATGACCATCAAGGCACAGATTTCAGAAGCCGATGTGATGAAAGTTGAACAGGGCCAAACCGTTTATTTCACTACATTAGGTAATAGTGATAAAAAACATTATGCAAAACTGCGTCAGGTTGAACCAGCACCAAATTCCATTAATACAGAAACAACCAGTGGCAGTTCATCTTCTTCAAGTTCAGCCGTGTACTACAATGCCCTGTTTGATGTCCCAAATGAAGATGGCAAACTGCGTATTGACATGACTGCACAGGTCTACATTGTGTTAAATGAGGCAAAAAATGTACTGACCATTCCAGCGGCAGCGATCCAAAGCCAGCGTGCAAATCGTAAGGACAGTTCAGCCAATGCTAATAAATCCAGCGATCAGGCGAAAAAATCAGGTGCTGAAACAACCCAGCATCCGAAACGTCTGGATTTAACTGAGGATGACAAGGCCCTGATTGCACAAGGCAAGGCTTCAATAGCAATGGTTCGGGTACTACAGGCTGATGGTACAGCCCAGCCGCAACCTGTGCTGATTGGCCTGAACAACCGTGTCACAGCGCAAGTACTTAGAGGTTTGAAGCAAGGCGATCAAGTGGTGATTGCAGATGCAACTGATAGCTCAAACGAATCAGCAAAACGTAGCAATCAACGTGTAATGAGAATGTAATATGACCCGAGATCAAATACATTCATCACAGCCACTGCTTAAAATCAGCAACCTCACCCGTGAGTTTCCCGCAGGTGAGGGTACAGTCCAGATTCTCAAAGGTATCAATCTAAAGATTTATGCAGGTGAGCTGGTTGCCATCGTCGGGCAATCAGGCTCAGGTAAATCGACCCTGATGAACATCTTGGGTTGTCTGGATAAGCCGAGCGCAGGGAGTTACAAGGTTAATGGTCGAGAAACAGGCCAACTAGAACCAGATGAACTGGCACAACTACGCCGTGAATATTTTGGTTTTATTTTCCAGCGTTATCACTTACTTGGTGATTTGAGTGCTTCTGGTAATGTTGAAGTCCCAGCCATTTACGCAGGCGTAGACAGCCAACTTCGCCAACAGCGTTCTGCTGAGCTACTCTCAGAACTCGGACTCGAAGAACGTTTACACCATCGCCCAAGCCAACTTTCTGGTGGTCAGCAACAACGTGTTTCAATTGCCCGTGCCTTGATGAATGGCGGTGATGTGATTCTTGCCGATGAGCCAACAGGTGCCTTGGATAAGAATAGCGGTATTGAAGTGATGCGCATTCTGCGTGAGCTGAACGCCAAAGGTCATACTATTATTCTGGTCACACATGATCTTAATGTTGCAAAAAATGCGACTCGTATTATCGAGATCAGTGACGGTAATATTATTTCAGACCGTGCCAACGTGCCTGAAAATGCCGATTCTGATTTAGAACATCAAACCCTGCAACGCACACCACAAAAGAAAACCTCGGCTTGGTGTTCTTTCTTTGACCGTCTCGGTGAAGCATTCCGTATGGCACTGCTGGCCATGAATGCCCACCGCATGCGGACTTTCCTGACCATGCTCGGGATTATTATCGGGATCGCATCCGTGGTCTCTGTGGTTGCGCTGGGCAATGGTTCGCAAAAGCAGATTCTGGCAAATATCAGCAGTCTCGGCACCAACACTATTACTGTATATCAGGGACGTGGCTTTGGCGATAACTCACGTGCCTCACAAGTCAAAACCCTAGTGCCTGCTGATGCAGAAGCCTTGGCAGAACAACCCTATGTGGATGGAGTCAGTCCCTCTGCCAACACCAGCGTCACCTTGCGTTATAAGGATACCGAAGCATCGGCAACCGTAAATGGTGTCAGTGCAGATTTCTTCTATGTCCGTGGCATGACATTTAAATCAGGACAGGCTTTTGACAAAAATAGTGTTACTCAGCGTGCCCAAGACGTGGTGATTGATACCAATACGGAAAAAACTTTCTTTGCTGATGGGACCAACCCTGTTGGTCAAGTGTTGTTGTTGGGCAGTGTACCCAGCCGTATTATTGGCGTGATTGATGCTCAACAAGGCTTTATGGGCAACTCTGACAGCTTGAATGTTTACTTGCCTTATTCGACAGTCATGAGCCGTATGCTGGGGCAGTCTAATGTACGCAGCATTATTGTTCGTATCAAAGATGAATATCCAAGTAGTGCCGCTGAAAATGCCATTTTGACTCTACTTGAACAACGTCACGGCGCACAGGACGTATTTACCCAAAACTCCGACAGTATTCGGGAAACCATTCAGCAAACCACAGCCACTATGACCCTGCTGATTTCAGCGATTGCGGTGATTTCTCTAGTGGTCGGCGGTATTGGCGTGATGAACATTATGCTGGTTTCTGTGACCGAACGAACCCAAGAGATTGGCGTACGTATGGCGGTGGGCGCTCGTCAAAGTGATATTCTGCAACAATTCCTGATTGAAGCAATTCTGGTCTGTTTACTGGGCGGTATCTTGGGTGTCCTGCTCTCCTTAGGGATTGGACAAATCATCGGACACTTTGCCAAAGGCATCATTGAAATGAGTTATTCGACCACGTCAATCGTAGCGGCCTTTGTCTGCTCAAGCATGATTGGTATTGTATTTGGCTTCTTGCCAGCACGAAATGCAGCACAACTCGATCCAGTTGCTGCTTTAGCGAGAGAATAAATTCAAGCCCACTAGGACTGATCAAAAAATATGATACTCGGAAACGTCATCCGCAATTGTTTGAGACAGGACTCCGTTAATAAAGTATTGTTTCTGCGATTCATTAGCTTAAGTGACGGTAGTCAACGAGTTTTGCGGTGAGCAGCGATAGCTGCGCAAGATGGTTGCCCTTGCGGAGCTTCGCTCCTCATCCCGAAAGAAAAGTAGGTCAAGCCGACGGCTTACTCTGTAATACGATGAGAACTCGGCAAGACACCGCCCTGTTTCTATAAAGGACACCTGAAATGAAAAAGCTTAGTCTTGCGTTATGTTTAAGTAGCTCTCTAGTTGGCTGTTCTGCTGTGGTTAAAACACCATATAACGCCCCTACAGTCCAAGTGCCCCAACAGTTCCAGTACGATGCACAAAAAAATAAGAATGTGAATCTCACTGATCAATGGTGGACACTGTTTAATGATGCCCAACTTAATCAATTGGTCGATCAGGTTCTCGCTAAAAATAGTGATTTAAGCGTTGCAGGGATTACCCTTAAACAAGCTCGTTTACAGGCAGGTTTGGCTGAAAATAAACAAGGCATTCGTACCAGTTCGAGTGTTTCCACAGGTCATAACTATGACCTCCGTTCAGGCGATGGCTCTGACCGTGGTTTATCGACCAGTGTTGGGGTCAGTTATGAACTGGATTTATTCGGTAAATTGATGAATCAAACCGAAGCGAGTCGTTGGGAAGCCTTAGCCACTGAACAAGATTTGCAAGCCACAGCACAAAGTCTGGTTGGAACCACAGCAAAATTGTATTGGCAACTTGGCTATCTGAACGAACGCTATCAAACCATTCAGCAGAACTTGGCTTCGACCCAAAAAATCTATTCTTTGGTGCAATCACAATATAAAGCGGGTGCGGTTTCAGGTTTAGATTTAACGCAAGCGGAACAATCGGTGCAAAGCCAAAAAGCAAGTTTAAGTCAGATCGAACAACAACGTGTCGAAGCACGTACTGCGATTGCCGTATTACTACATGAACCTGTCCAACAACTGAATATTCAAGAGCCTACACAACTTCCTCGCAATGCTCTGCCGAATATCGCAGTTGGACTCCCTACCGATATTTTATCGCGTCGTCCAGACTTACAAGCTTCTGAATTACGCCTACGCAAAACCTTAGCCAATAAAGATGCGACCAAAGCCAGCTATTATCCATCGATTAATTTGACGGGAAATCTAGGTTCTTCTAGCACCTCTTTAACACAACTGTTAAAGAACCCTACTTTAACTTTAGGTGCAAGCCTGAGCCTACCTTTTCTTCAATATAATGATATGAAGAAAGATATTGCGATTAGTGATCTTGAGTATGAAAAAGCGATTATTCAATATCGCCAAACCTTATACCAAGCTTTTGCTGATGTTGAAAATGCGCTATCCAATCGAACTCAACTCGACCAACAAGTACAGCTGCAACAACGCAATCTTGAGTTAGCAGACAAAACAACACGTTTGACCGAAGTACGTTATCGTAATGGGGCAATTGCATTAAAAAATTTACTGGATGCGCAGGAAACTGCCCGTAATGCACGACTCAGCTTGGTTGAAACTAAGCAGAATCAATACAATGCTTATGTGACTTTGATGCAAGCTTTGGGTGGAAGTCCTGTAAAAGAACTGCCTTAACAATAGCACACGAGTTGATATTGTTTACTTTCTTAAAGTTGCCAGCTCATTTTGAATGGACTGGGAACTTTTGATTTTATTTCTCAACTTTAGTTTCTTGACTCAAATATTGCTATTTTATATGCTTATCAAAATATAGTTAAATCAAATAGAAATTAAATTGGTCATACGGCAAATTTGCCGTGTAACTGTAGTTATGGTCTTAAGAAACAGGGATACCAATGTCTAAACTTAATGTAGATCAGAAGACCATCATCGACCTTCTTTCAGACAAGAAAGCTGATTTCCTTATTCCAGACTATCAGCGGCCTTATGCATGGAACGAAGAGCAATGCCAAACACTGTGGGATGATATATTTTTATTTTCATTTCCCGATAATAACTACGAAGCTTTCGACGATAATGAAGAATATTTCCTCGGATCAATTGTTACTTATAAAAATGAAGCTGGGAAATCAGAAGTCATTGACGGCCAGCAAAGATTAACCACGCTAATGCTTATTTTGCGAGCCTTCTATGACAAGTTCGAGAACATGAAGGATAAGAACTCAATACTCACTCGTGATCGTATTGAGAAATGCATCTGGAAAACGGACACATTCGGAACAGCAGATAAAAATACTCTTAAAATTGATTCGGAAGTTGCCACAGACAATGACAAAGAAGAATTTCTTGAACTGTTGCGCACAGGAATGGTTAAGCAAGGCAGTAAGAGTCAATATGTCCTTAATTATCAATTTTTCCAGAATAAAATCGATGAATTCCTACAGGAATTCCCTAGCTTTTTTCCGTACTTACCAGCACGTATTTTAGGTAACTGCATCCTTCTGCCTATTGAAGCGGAATCTCAAGATACGGCACTTCGTATTTTTTCGACATTAAATGATCGTGGTTTGCCATTGTCAGATGCGGATATATTCAAAGCACAGTTCTACAAATACTATGGCTCATCCGGAAATAAAGATGAGTTTATTGTGGAATGGAAAAGACTAGAAGAGATAACTAGCTCAGTATTCAATCCAATCAGCGGCACTCCAATGGATGAGTTATTCGCTCGTTACATGTACTTTTTGCGGGCGAAGGAGGGTAACAAAAGCTCAACAACAGAGGCTCTACGTAAATTTTATGAACGCAACAAGTATCAGTATCTAAAACACCCTAATACAATCGAAGAATTAAAGTCTCTCGCCTTGTTTTGGGAAAGCGTAGCAAATCAAGACAAAACCCGATTCTCTGAAGATGTTCTTAAAAAACTATTTGTCTTAAATTACGCACCCAATGGCATGTGGCAACACATAACATCAGTTTATTTTTTGCAGCACAAAAATAATGATGGAATCTTAAGTGATGCTGAATTCTGTAAGTTTCTCGATAGAATAACTGCTTTTATTTTCGCTTATGCCATCACGAATCCTGGTGTAAATGCGTTGCGCACGCCCGTATACGATGAGATGGTCAACCTTGTAAATGGTGGTGAGGTTAAATTCTCGAAATACAAATTCAATAATACGCAAGCACGCACATCTTTTGAAAATTATGTCTTCACGAACCAAAGGAATGCGACTCGTTCCATGATTACTTGGTACGCCTACACTTTTTCAGAACAGAAACTACTCGGATTGAATGAGGTATTCCATTTAGAGCACATTTATCCGAAAAAGCGCCAAGAAATGGAAGGCGGCCTTAAAGCCGAAGACAATATTGACTCGCTTGGCAACAAGATACTATTAGAAAGCCTAATCAACATTAAAGCGTCAGATTACCGATTTGGGGATAAGAAAAAAATCTATAGCGGTGAACAGAGACGCGGTAATTACAAAGAGCCGAGTAAGGTTGCCGAAATAGCTAACCTCATTGCTCGCAACGAATTTGGCGAACAACAGGTAGTTGAACGTAATCAAATCATTTTAGACAAATTCTTTGATTTTTTGCATAACGAAGAATTAATAGCATAACAAACGCATGCAGCCAGACATTTTCACTCGCTTTGCTCCTGAATATGTCGCTGATGCGAGAAGTTATAATCCCCTCCTCCTTACAAAACAAAGCCGCTATAAAAGCGGCTTTGTCAAAAAATTTGGATAAATCTAATCACTCATCACCCAACATCGACTGGCTCATACCAACAGTATTAAACCCTGCATCGACATATAAAATTTCACCCGTAATACCCGAAGCCCACGGCGAACAAAGGAATAATGCTGCATTGCCCACTTCTTCTATCGTGACATTACGTTTTAACGGCGCAACTTTTTCATTGGCATCCAACATTTTACGGAATGATTTGATACCAGAAGCTGCCAATGTACGGATTGGACCCGCAGAGATCGCATTCACACGAATCCCCTCTTTACCCAAGCTTAGCGCTAAATAACGAACACCCGCTTCTAAAGATGCTTTGGCCATACCCATAACGTTATAGTTTGGCATCACACGCTCAGAACCTTGATAAGTCAAAGTCAATAAACAACCCTTACGTGCTTGTAATAATGGTTTTGCCGCACGAGCCATCGCGACAAAACTATAGGCACTAATATCATGTGCAATTTTAAAACCCTCACGATCCGTTACGTCGGTAAAGTCACCATCTAGCGTATGTGCAGGTGCAAAACTAATCGAATGCACAACACCATCTAAACCATCCCAGTGTTTTGCCAACTCAACAAAAGTATTGTCAATTTCTGCATCAATTGCCACATCGCAAGGGAAAACAAGGCTTGAACCAAATTGTGCTGCAAAATCATCGACTCGTTTTTTTAGTTTTTCATTGGGGTAAGTAAATGCCAACTCTGCACCCTCACGATGCAGTGCCGCAGCAATTCCATAAGCAATGGATAATTTACTGGCAATTCCTGCAATTAAAAACCGTTTACCCGCTAAAAGCCCTTGCGACATAATCTTCTCACTCGAAAAATTTTCCCACCATGATGCCAATATTTCATCAATTACGGAATTGCATCATTGTTCATTTTTACATGCTTGCATAAAAAAAATCGCTCTCAATTAGAAAGCGATTTGTATTTTATATTCATTGAAGCTTAATCATCACCTTGAATCAGGCTTAACAAACGCATAAATGAATAATACATCCAAACCAAAGTTGCCAATAAGGCAATACCACAGACCCATTCAAATGCTTTCGGTGCGCCTTGCGCCGTCGCACTTTCAATTAGATCGAAGTCTAAAATCAAATTTAACGATGCAATCACCGCTACAAATGCAGCAAAGCCAATGCCTAACCAGTTACTTTCAAAAATAAATGGAATGCTTGAACCAAATGCTAAACGCAAGATGATTTGCACCACAAACACCAATGCAATTGCCACAGAGGCAGAAATTACCACGGCTTTGAATTTTTCAGTGGCGCGAATAATTTGCATTTTATACAAGGCAAATAACACCAAAGTGGTGACAAAAGTCGCCAACAAGGCTTGTAAAGGCACACCAGGGAATTTCAACTGGAAAATAAAGGAGATGCCACCTAAGAAAGCTCCCTCAAACAAGGCATAGGGAATCGCCAAAGCTGGTGCGGTATTGGTTTTAAATGTGGCAATGAGGGCTAAAATTAATCCGCCAATTGCGCCGACGATTGCAGCTGCATAAGCAATGGAAAGGTTTGCGGTCATGGCGCAATAAAAAAACAGCGCAATACCAACCACTGCTGCAATGACGGTCAGCAATACAGATTTTTGAATTGCGCCCTGAATGCTCATCGCTTCGGTCGCATCGTTATAAGTTTCGACTCGGGTTAAAATAGGGTTATTACTTTGCATGTATGTGCTCTTTTTATAGTTGGACATCAACAGCCGATTTTAAGCGATTTTTTGCGCCAACCCAAATTATTTTTAGTCTATAAAAAAGGAGCTTGCGCTCCTTTTACTCATCATCTTGTATCAGCAGATCAACGCATTAATCATCATTCATAATAAAAAAGTATTGACGATAATATTTCAGCTCAGCAATTGAATCGCGAATATCATCCATTGCCAAGTGTGAGGCATTTTTCTTGAGACCACTCATGATTTCAGGTCTCCAGCGTTTCGCTAACTCTTTCACAGAAGACACATCTAAATTACGGTAATGGAAAAATTGTTCCAACTCTGGCATTAAACGATGCAAGAAACGGCGATCTTGGCAAATCGAATTACCACACATCGGTGAAGATTTTGGATTGACCCATTTCTTTAAGAACTCAAGTGTTTGCTGCTCTACATCTTGTGCATTCAACTTGCTGCGACGTACACGCTCGATTAAACCAGATTGACCATGTTGCTTGGTATTCCACTCATCCATTGCATTCAAAATGAGATCTGATTGATGTACCGCCAAAACAGGCCCTTCAGCCAGAATATTTAAATGATCATCTGTAATAATGGTTGCGATTTCAATGATCTTGTCGTTATCGGTATCAAGGCCTGTCATTTCCAGGTCGATCCAGATTAATCGTGTATCAGGGGTACTGCTCATGAATGCTGATTCTAAAGTGCTTAAAAACATCAATAGTAGCAAATTAATTACATCTTGGCTGTAATTCCATAGCGGCTTCATGCTATTTTTGCGGTCTTCAACATGTGGATTTTCTGGGATATGAATGGCTTTAATTCGTAAGCGTCGTTTAACCGAGCAACAGCAGCGCCGTATTGAAAAACAGCATAAATCGCGTCAGGATGATATTGACACGTCGCAGGATTTAGATGGGCTGGTTGTTCAGCATTATGGCCGTCAACTCGAAGTACAAGCCCTGTCCATACCTGAACAGCACCCTGAAAAACCACAGGTGGCAGAGGGCGAACCTGAACCATTCTGGAAACCGATTGAACTGGACAGTATTTGGCGCTGTCATACCCGTACCAACCTGGAGTTGCTGGTGACGGGTGACCGTGTGAAATGGCAGGCCGACCCAAATACAGGCCTGGGGATTATCACTGCGATTTATCCAAGAAAGTCGTTATTGACCCGCCCAGACCGCTACCACAAGGTAAAACCCGTTGCCGCCAATATCAGCCTGATTGTGATTGTGTTCGCACCACTGCCAGAACCCGCACCAACACTGATTGACCGTTATCTGGTCGCCTGTGCCGATGCCAACATTCCTGCATTGCTGGTACTGAACAAATCAGACCTGCTCACTGAAAATGACCCAATCCTAACTATGCTCAGTGAATATGAAGCTCTGGGTTATGAAACCCTGATTTGTCATGCAAAAGGTGATTTATCCGCACTTTCAGCACGAATCGACAATGAAACGGTTGCATTTGTTGGTCAGTCAGGCGTGGGTAAAAGCTCATTGATTAACACTATTGTTCCAGATGCGGCACAGAAGACCAATGTCATTTCCGAAAACTCGGCACTGGGACAACACACCACCACCTCAACCCGTTTGATTAAATTTGGAACAAACGGCGCACTGATTGACTCCCCAGGAATCCGTGAATTTGGTCTGTGGCATTTGAGCCTGGAAAAGGTGCGAACAGGTTTTCCTGAGATTGAAACCCATCTGGGCCATTGCCAGTTCCGTAACTGCACCCATAGCCATGAGAAAAATTGTGCCTTAAAACAGGCAGTTGATGCAGGTGAGATTTTACCAAGACGTTTGGACAGCTATCTACGCCTAATGGATGAAATTCAGGAAGCCCAGCAAAAAAGTTAGTTTTCTTGGGTTTTTACCCTTGAACTAACATTTTTGATCACCATAGAGATAAGTTATACTCAGGGTCAATTTTGATTTTAACTTTAGGTGACTTGTGGAACGCTGGTTAGAGTTTATGGGGAACCACCCCTTTTTGTTTGGTACGCTCGGCGTGCTCATCGTGCTGTTCTTCATTTTAGAGGGTCAGCGCAATGGTCGTAAAATTTCACCACAATCACTCGGTATTTTGGTCAAGGCAAAAAATGCCATGCTGATTGACCTTCGTGATGCTAAGGATTTCCGTGATGGCCACATCAGTGGCAGCCGCAACATTCCATATAGCCAAATCACAAGTCATGTAGATGAATTAAAAGCAAGTGATCGTCCATTGGTATTTATCTGTAACTTAGGTCAAGTTGCGGGTGCAGCATTGCAAAAAGTTGCGCATGCAGATAGCTATCGTCTAGATGGTGGTATCAGCAACTGGAAAGCTCAAGGCTTACCCTTAGTTAAAAGTAAAACCAAAGCTTAAGGAGCAATAAGATGACAACTCCAAACGTCACAATTTACTCAACGCTGTCTTGCCCATATTGTGTGAGAGCAAAACAGCTCCTTGAGCGTAAGGGTGTTGCCTATAAGGAAATTAACCTTTCCAATGAGGCGCCTGAAGTTCGTATTGAGTTAATGCAACGTACTAACCACCGTACAGTGCCTCAAATTTTTATCAAAGACCAATTCATTGGCGGTTTTGATCAACTTTATGCCTTAGAGCGTGAAGGGAAACTCGACCAATTATTAGCTTAACAACAATAGATTTTTATTAAGCTTATAAAACCCCTTTTGCTTTTCCCCCTTTTTAAGGGGGAATTAAAGGGGGTTA
>NZ_DDAH01000258.1:0-16691 GCF_002333245.1 Acinetobacter sp. UBA2063 | reverse complement strand
CTTTTTTATTTAGAGGAACTGATCAAGAATGCTAAAGAAAGATTGATTTTAATTAGTCCTTTCTTAAAACTGAATGATCGTATCAAAGAACTTTTAGAAGACAAAAATCGTTTAAAAATAGATATTCGTATCATTTATGGAAAAAGTGATTTGCATCCTGATGAAATTAAATGGATGCAAAAACTCGATTATGTACGAGTCAGCTTCTGCAAAAATCTACATGCCAAGTGTTATATAAACGAATCAACTTGCATTATCTCTAGTCTAAATCTTTATGAATTTAGCCAAGTCAACAATAATGAAATGGGTATCCTGATAGAAAAAGATCAAGATGCAACCGTATTTAAAGACGCCTACGAAGAAGCTCAACGCATTATTCGGATCAGCGATGAAGTTCGTATTTCTCTTGATGAAGTTAAAGAGTTCGAGACTGTTCAAGACAATAATGAACAAGAGGATTTCAGCAAATTAACCACCTCTAAACTTGCGGCAAAACATAAGCTCAAAACCAATGAGCTTCTTGAACAATTTGTCCAAAAAGGTTTTTTAGTAGTTAATGATAAAGGTAAACACCAATTAACCGAGCAAGGCAAAAATATTGGAGGAGAATTCAAGTTCAATAGCTATGGTGGCTACTTCCTTTGGCTTGGAGATATGAATATCTGAACAACATCATTTACCTAAATCATCAAAAGATTTTGGGCTATAATCTTAGTAGCCCCTCTTCTTTACATAAGCAATCTTAATGAATTACAAAAATCACTTTTTTACTCATATTTTTTCATTATAGTGACGTTATTCACATATTTTGGTGCAGTTCAGCCATGATGGAAAACCAGTCGATCAAAGCCATCCTTTCAGCCATGACACTTGTTGCTGCATTTACACTGACAGGCTGTGATCAAGTTCCCCATGACAATGAGCAGGTGGAACAAGAGTCTGAATTTGAACAGCCTGCTCCAACAGCGAATCAGGATAACAGCATCGAAATGATCAAGGCACAGGACACCCAAAACCTGAGTCATGGCGATATGCTCAACATCGCACGCGATATTGCAAAGTTGCAGCTTGAGACCGATGATTATGTGGCCTTGTTAAAACAGTCACAAAGCAGCCTTGAACAGGCAATTCAGGATCAAAATGTTCAGCAACTGCAAAATACCACAGGTGAACTTAAGCAGGAATTACACGGACTGCATGACACTTTACTTTCACTAAACCTAAAAAGTAATGAGGTTGACCAGATTCGCCAGAGTCTACTTACAGCCAACCAGCAGCTTCTGAGCATGCCCTTGCTGCATGGTCAACTGGACATTGCCCAGCTAGATTTTGCAAAAATTGAAAAGCAGTTCAACACCATTCAAATGGATATAGTCAAACTGGCAACCTTAGTACTCGGCAATAAAGATGATTCAAACGCTTAAAATCCGTTTATTTTAATTTTCGATTCCATATAAAAAAGCCACCTTTCGGTGGCTTTCTCAATCTTAAATCTGCAATTACATTGCACGATTCTTGATTTTACGGATGGTTTCAAGCTGAGCCGCCGTTTCTGCAAGCGCAGCAAGAGCAGCAGCCGAGTCCAAATCACTCTTTTGGTTGGCTAACAATTGTTCAGCTTGTTTACGAGCTTCCATAATTGCAGCCTCATCCAAGTTGTCAGCGCGAATTGCAGTATCTGCAAGCACAGTCACAACATGAGGTTGAACTTCTAACACACCGCCAGATACGTAAACAATTTCTTCCGTACCATTTTCCAACTGAACACGAATCGGTCCAGGTTGGAGTAAAGTTACAAGTGGTGCATGTCCAGGTAAAATACCTAACTCACCACCCGCACCTTTTGCGATTAACATCGTAACTTGTCCAGAGTAAATCGACTCTTTAACACTTACAACATCGCATTGCATAATCGCCATGAGAATCTCCTTAAATTAGAGTTGCTAATTAAAGTTTCTCGGCTTTAGCAATCACTTCGTCAATACCACCAACCATATAGAACGCTTGTTCTGGAATGTGATCGTATTCACCAGCTAATAGACCTTTAAAGCCACGAATCGTTTCTTTAAGTGGTACTAATTTACCAGGAGCACCAGTAAACACTTCAGCTACGTGGAATGGTTGAGAGAAGAAACGTTGGATTTTACGCGCACGGTAAACAACCAATTTATCTTCTTCTGCTAACTCGTCCATACCCAAGATTGCGATGATGTCTTTAAGCTCTTTATAACGTTGCAATACGTTCTGTACAGAACGTGCAATTTCATAATGCTCTTGACCAACAACCAATGGGTCTAACTGACGTGAAGTTGAGTCAAGTGGATCGATCGCTGGGTAAATACCAGAAGATGCGATATCACGGCTCAATACTACTGTTGCATCTAAGTGAGCAAACGTTGTTGCAGGTGATGGGTCAGTCAAGTCATCCGCAGGTACGTATACAGCTTGGATCGATGTGATCGAACCAGACTTAGTAGACGTAATACGCTCTTGAAGAACACCCATTTCTTCTGCAAGTGTCGGTTGGTAACCTACCGCAGATGGCATACGACCTAACAATGCTGATACTTCAGTACCTGCAAGTGTATAACGGTAGATGTTGTCGACGAATAATAATACGTCACGACCTTTACCATTTTCGTCTTTTTCATCACGGAAGTATTCAGCCATCGTCAAACCAGTTAACGCTACGCGTAAACGGTTACCTGGTGGCTCGTTCATCTGACCGTAGACCATTGCTACTTTGTCAAGAACGTTAGAATCTTTCATTTCGTGATAGAAGTCGTTACCTTCACGAGTACGCTCACCAACACCAGCAAACACAGATAAACCTGAGTGTGCTTTCGCGATGTTGTTGATCAACTCCATCATGTTAACGGTTTTACCAACACCCGCACCACCGAATAAACCAACTTTACCACCTTTTGCGAACGGGCAAAGCAAGTCGATGACTTTAATACCTGTTTCTAAAAGATCAGTAGAAGCTGCTTGTTCAGCATAAGAAGGCGCTTGACGGTGAATTGGCAAACGCGCTTCAGTCGCTACAGGACCTGCTTCATCAATAGGGCGACCTAAAACGTCCATGATACGACCAAGCGTAGCTGGTCCAACTGGAACAGAAATCGGTGCATTTGTACTGGTTACATTAAGACCACGTTTAAGACCTTCTGTAGAACCCATTGCGATGGTACGAACAACACCATCGCCAAGCTGTTGCTGAACTTCTAGTGTAGTTTCAGTACCGTCAACTTGGAGAGCGTCATAGATCTTAGGAACGCTATTGCGCTCAAACTCGACGTCGATAACCGCGCCGATGATCTGAATGATACGACCGCTACTCATTGCTGTCTCCTCAATTCAAACTAATAATGTTAAACGGCAGCGGCACCGCCAACGATCTCGGAAATTTCCTGAGTAATCGCGGCTTGACGCAGCTTGTTGTAAATGAGCTGTAGGTCTTTAATCAATTGTCCTGCGTTGTCTGTCGCCGCTTTCATCGCGACCATACGAGCTGACTGCTCACATGCAACGTTTTCAATCACACCTTGATAAACCATAGACTCGATATAGCGAACCAACAAACCATTCAACAATACTTCTGCTTCTGGTTCGTAGATATAGTCCCAACCATAAGTACGGTTGAGATCATCGCCTGCTTGCGCTGGTGCTAAAGGAACAAGTTGTTCTACTTTAGGCTGTTGAGTCATTGCATTGACGAAACCATTTGAAACGAGGTAGATACGATCTAATTCGCCTTTATCAAATGCATCAAGCATAACTTGTACAGAGCCAGTTAACTGCTCCAAACTCGGCGCGTCGCCAAGTTGGGTCGTTGCACCAAGCACTTTACCGCCGTAATTCTTAAAAAACGAAACCGCTTTTTGACCAATCAAAGCAAATTCAACTTCAATTGACTGCTGTTGTTGTGCTTTGACATGCTGCACAACTTTCTTGAACAAGTTAATGTTCAAGCCACCCGCCAAGCCACGATCTGAAGACACTACGATATAGCCAACACGCTTAACTGGGCGGTCAACCATATAACGGTGTTTGTATTCAGGGTTTGCTTGAACTAAGTGAGCAATTACACGGCGCATATTATCGGCATACGGACGGCCTTGAGCCATGCGCTCTTGCGCACGACGCATTTTAGAAGCAGCTACCATTTGCATCGCGCGAGTAATCTTTTGCGTGCTCTTGATACTAGCTACTTTGGCGCGAATTTCTTTTAAATTTGCCATACGCTTAACCTAGTATTCGAAAGCCCTTTCGAGCTTCCGAAGGTTGATCCGTGAACCAAACTTAACTAAAGTTTTAGCTATTGCTAAAATTAGTAAGTTTGAGTCGCTTTGAAGCTCTCAATACCTGCTTTGAATGCTGCTTCGATGTCTTTGTTGTAATCACCAGTTTCATCGATCTGTTGCATTAACGCAGCATGTTCAGAACGGAAGTAAGAGATTAACGCAGCATCAAAGTCTACGATTTTCTTCACTTCTACGTCAGCCATGTAGCCTTCGTTAGATGCATATACAGAAACAGCTTGGTCAGCAATTGAGTATGGAGCATATTGTTTTTGCTTCATTAACTCAGTTACACGTTGACCATGCTCAAGTTGCTTACGCGTTGCTTCATCAAGATCAGAAGCAAACTGAGCAAACGCAGCCAATTCACGGTATTGTGCTAAAGCAGTACGGATACCACCAGACAATTTTTTGATGATCTTAGTTTGAGCAGAACCACCAACACGCGATACAGAGATACCCGCGTTCACTGCAGGACGAATACCTGCGTTGAATAATGATGTTTCTAAGAAGATCTGACCGTCAGTAATCGAAATTACGTTGGTTGGTACGAATGCAGATACGTCACCCGCTTGAGTTTCAATGATCGGCAACGCAGTTAAAGAACCAGTTTGGCCAGTTACTGCACCGTTCGTGAACTTCTCAACATAGTCAGCTGAAACGCGCGAAGCACGCTCAAGAAGACGTGAGTGAAGATAGAATACGTCACCTGGATACGCTTCACGACCTGGTGGACGACGTAATAACAATGAAATTTGACGGTAAGCAACAGCTTGCTTAGACAAATCATCATAAATAATTAACGCATCTTCACCGCGGTCACGGAAGTATTCACCCATTGTACAACCTGAGTACGGAGCTAAATACTGCATAGCTGCAGGATCAGCTGCCGCAGCTGCGACAACAGTTGTATACGCCATAGCACCAGTTTCTTCTAGCTTACGTACCACGTTTGCAATTGTTGATTGTTTTTGACCAATCGCAACATATACACATTTAATGCCAGAGTTTTTCTGAGCGATGATCGCATCGATCGCCATTGCTGTTTTACCAGTTTGGCGGTCACCAATGATCAACTCACGTTGACCACGACCTACAGGGATCATGGTATCAACTGACTTATAACCAGTTTGAACGGGTTCGTCCACTGATTGACGCCAAATTACACCTGGTGCCACTTTTTCAACAGCATCAGTTAATTTTGCATCAATTGGGCCTTTGCCATCAATTGGGTTACCTAAAGCATCTACGACACGGCCAAGAAGTTCAGGACCAACTGGAACTTCTAATACGCGACCAGTACAGCGAGCTTTTTGACCTTCTTGCAGGCTTAGGTAGTTACCTAAAACAACGGCACCCACTGAATCCTGTTCTAGGTTCAGTGCCATACCAAATAAGCCGCCGTCGAATTCGATCATTTCACCGTACATTGCATCCGCAAGACCGTGAATACGCACGATACCGTCAGATACCATGACGATGGTACCTTCGTTCTTCGCGGTCGCGCTGGTGTCCAGATCGCCGATACGCTGTTTAATGAGCGCACTGATCTCGGATGGATTCAGTTGTTGCATTGCGCTATTCCTCAATCTTTTTTAAGTTCAGTCTTTTTGCTGTTAGGCAAGAAGACGAGTCCGCATTTTTTCAAGCTTGTTAAGCGCAGAGTCATCTATCACTTGGTCGCCTGCACGAATCACAACCCCTGCGATTAACGCTGGATTAACGTTAACAGTCACATGTACAGTTCTGTTAAAACGTTTTTCAAGCGCATGAGCTAAAATATGCTCTTGTCTCGCATCCATTGGAAAAGCAGATTCAATTTCTACTTCCAATGAGTTGTTATTCTGCGATTTAAGTTGTTCGTATTCTGTTGCAATTTCAGGCAATAAGATAATACGATCATTTTCAGCAAGCAGTGTCAGAAAATTAGACAGCGCTGCTGATTGATCTTCACCTAAAACTTTTGTAAACAGACCAACTTGCTCCGCAGGAGTCAATTCAGGACGATTTAAATAAGCGGAAAATGCTTCATCTTGCACCGCAGCACTGAGCAATTGTAATGCATTTGACCAAGTGTCAGTTGCATTCTGCTCAGATGCATAAGCAAACGCTGCTTTAGCGTATGGGCGTGCCAACGTCAAGAGTTCAGCCATATTTCCCTCGCTTAAAGTTTAGCAGCCAGCTGATTCAGCATGGCATTATGAGCTTCTGCGTCAACTTGTTGGTTCAGAATTTTTTCTGCACCAGCAACTGCCAAGGCAGCAACTTGTTGACGTAATTCTTCGCGAGCAGCATTGATGTCCTGATCAACAGCTTCTTTCGCCTGTTGACGAATACGCTCACCTTCAGCAGATGCTTGGGTACGCGCTTCTTCGACCAATTGCGCTGCACGACGGTTCGCTTGTTCGATCAATTGAGCCGCTTGTGCTTTTGCTGCGTCTAATTCTGCCTTAACTTGTGCTTGCGCATCAGCAAGGTCAGCTTTTGCTTTTTCAGCAGCATTTAAGCCATCAGCGATTTTACGCTGACGCTCACTAATCGCATTGATTAGTGGTGGCCAAACAAACTTCATGCAGAATGCGACAAAGAACGCAAATGCAATCGCTTGACCAATCAATGTGAGGTTGATATTCATTTCGCTATTCCTCAATATGTGGATTTAGGAATTAAGCTATTAACCTACAAATGGATTAGCGAAGATGAAGAACAAGCCAATACCAACACCGATCATAGGCACAGCATCAAGAAGACCCGCAATTAAGAACATACGAGTTTGAAGTTGTGGAGCCAATTCTGGTTGACGAGCAACAGCTTCTAAGAAGCGGCCACCTAAAAGACCAAAACCAATCGCAGTACCTAAAGCACCGAAAGCGATCAAGATAGCAGATGCAATTGCAACTAGACCTAAAGTGAGTTCCATGAAAAATTCCTCAGAGGTTAGGTTATTACCAAATTAAACTAAAATTTAAGCCTAACCATCGATTGATAATTAGGCAATACCATTAATGCTTTTCGCTTGCCATGCTCAAGTAAACGATGGTCAGCATCATAAAGATGAATGCTTGCAACGTGATTACAAGAATGTGGAAAATAGCCCAAGGCACAGATAACGCCCATTGAATCCAGAACGGTAATAACGCGATTAAGATGAAGATTAACTCACCCGCATACATGTTACCGAACAGTCGTAGAGCCAACGAAACTGGTCGAGCAAGAAAAGTTACTAATTCCAAAATCAAGTTCACTGGAATCAATAACGCTTTTGCAACTGGGTTACTTGGGTTAAATGGGTTAAGTGCCAATTCACCGACGAAACCGCCGATCCCTTTTTCACGAATACTATAGAACAAGATTAGTGCAAATACAGACAATGACATACCAAGGGTAATGTTAGGATCTGTAGATGGAACAACCTTGAAATACACGTGGTGAGGGTCCATACCAAACACGCTTGCACCAATCTGTTGAGCTAGATAAGGAATCCAGTCTACAGGAATCAAGTCCATTGCGTTCATGAGGAAAATCCACACGAAGATGGTCAATGATAAAGGAGCAATTAAACGCGATTTGCCGTGGAAAGTATCACGAACACTTGAGTCCACAAACTCGATAATCATTTCGATTGCAGATTGGAATTTAGTTGGAACGCCAGCATTTGCAGCTTTCGCAACTATCCAGAACAACAAACAGAAAATAACACCAAGTCCGATAGACCAACCCATTGAATCCAAGTGAATTGCAGTGAACCCCATCGATTGAGCTTCTTCAGCAGTCTCAGCCAATTTCCATGTACCATCAGGCATTTTGCCATAGGTCATATTGGTCAAGTGATGCTTGATATACTCGGTCGAAGTCAGGGCATGTTCTTCAGCAGCCATAAATCACACCTGGTCAATGTCAATCATTAAAAAGAAGCGGAACGAATCCTGCGAACTGCAAAAATCTCGTACCCTCTTCCAAAAATCTCAAAAATGTGTTTCATTCTCGTTGCTGAAGACGTGACACCCAGAATGGTGCAACCCACGACATAGCCTGAACGAGGATAAACCCACAAAACAATGCTACCGCTGACAACGGTTTGACATTGCTCAAAATTAAAATAAAACCCACAATCACAATTGCAAACTTACCGAGCATTCCCCGATACATATTCAGCATGACCTGTCTTGACGCCCGTGCCCCAGCTGTCCTAAACGACTGCCAGGCAAAATAACAATGCGCCAACCAACAAACCAGTGCCCCAAGCGCAGCACTCAGGGCCGCAGTGGTGTCTTTTATCAACCATGCCAGCAACGCTGCCACAGGAATCATGCACGCCTGTAAGAAGACCAAAGCTTTTGCTAATCGTCGGTCAATCAAGCGACTAGTTCGGCTCATTTTTTACCCACTTACAGCATAACTGCTTGACAAGTTTTAATCATGATTGTTTTGAATCGCAGGCATTATAGAGTTACACCCCTGAACATGCAATCTTTTCTCGACTTAAGTCTGTTTTTTTCGTTAGCCCATTTTTTGACGATAGAGTCAATTGGTTTTTATTTTTTTCATCAATTTTGTGTACTTAATACGCATTTATCGGTTTTTGAAGCCAATTTTTTCCAAGCTGTTACAAAATTGTCCTCACCACGCATGCTTTCATCCACGGGCTGGAAAACCACTGGGTTCAATTTTCGATACTGGCTGCTGCTGGCAGATGTTTCAGCCAATAGGCACATTTGTGCTTTAGGCCGATTGTCCATGAGATATTTAATCTGGGCAGCAGTCGGTGCAATATGTGGATCATCGGTTAATGCCCCTGCAAACTTCAGGTTCAGCGC
The DNA here is from genome assembly GCF_002333245.1 of Acinetobacter sp. UBA2063. Classification (NCBI taxonomy): domain Bacteria; kingdom Pseudomonadati; phylum Pseudomonadota; class Gammaproteobacteria; order Moraxellales; family Moraxellaceae; genus Acinetobacter; species Acinetobacter sp. UBA2063. The sequence continues at coordinate 7,573 of NZ_DDAH01000258.1, read as the reverse complement.
CCGCTCCAGATACTGATAGGCATCATGATAAGACCAGTAGGGTTTGGATTTACTCGAACTTTCATATTGCTGGGATGCCTGTAGCATCTGCTGGGCAAAGTCCTTGGCATTGGCCAGATATTTCGCCTTGTTTTCTGGATATTGCTGTGAACGCAAGGTCGCAATAAAGAAAGCGATCCGCACTGCATTGTTGGGATCGAGCCATACATGACTGTCCACAGTGTTCGACAGTGCAGCCCCACGCAAGTTGCGTTGTGGCAATGTGGTCAGAATACCCGAATCCAGCAGTGCAATTGCCTTGCGGTTCTGACTGAGCAGCTTGTCCAGAGGTGCTTCATGCACTTTACCAAGCCATAACACCAATGAAGCATCCTGTATTGCCTTGCGATGGGCTGGAGTAAGCTGTACATCATGGCCTGTCTGGTCACCCAGCAACAGTACTGGTTCTTCCACACCATCGGTGACTTCTTTTGCAATCAGGTAAATGGGATGTGTTGAAACCACTAAACTTTGTGTCCAGCCCCATGTGCTCAACATTGACAACAAGACCAGAAGAGAAAGGCGCAACATCACAGGATTACTCAAGAAAGCGAATCATGTTATAATATAACAAAGTTAAAAAATACCTATGTCTATTTTCAGGATTCATCACACTATCTATTACCCAGTCCATTTAATATAGATCGTTATAGATGAATTGCATGATATGATAGTGCGTCTGTTGGTACACCTGCGACACAGGTTATATATAGTCGAAATATCAATAGGCCCTACAAAAACAATGAGGTCAATTTATGAGTTCTTGTTCACACGAACATGACAATGCTTTACACGGTGTTCACGGTCATCACGATATTAAGGCGCGACTTGCTGAAGCAGAAATTTTGTGTACTGCCGCGGGCGCTCGCTTAACACCTTTGCGTAAAGAAGTGCTTGAACTCATCTTAAATGCCTCTGCCCCAATGGGCGCCTATGACCTCCTGGCAAAAATCAAGGGACAGGCAGACCGCCCTGCCGCCCCTCCCACCGTTTACCGCACCCTGGACTTCTTACTCGAGAAAGGCTTAATCCATCGGCTAACCTCAATTAATGCCTATATTCCCTGCTGTCATCCACGTGAGGGGCATCAGGCCGCATTCCTGATTTGTACCGAATGCCACTCGGTTAAGGAGGCATCGGCACAGGGCTTGATTCAGCAACTGGATCAGCTTGCCACCTCTGACCAATTTTCTGCTCAACACAGCATTATTGAAATTTCTGGAAAATGTCACCAGTGCACTCTGCCCCAATAACTCCTCCACTGATCCAGTTGGAGAACATCTCGATTCAGCGTGATGAACGGGATATTTTACGCAATGTTGATTTTGCCTTACAGGCAAAAGAGATTGTGACGCTAATTGGTCCGAATGGTGCTGGCAAGTCCACCCTGATCAAGGTCTTGCTTGGCATCATGCCACCCAATAAAGGCAAGGTTCATTTTTCCAAAAAGCTTAAAATGGCCTACGTCCCACAAAAGTTTAATCCATCCGCCAGTCTTCCATTACGGGTTCAAGATTTACTGGATTTAGAAATTTGTGCCGCAGATTTACGCGAAGAAATTGTCCGGGATACGGGCATTCAAAAATTACATTCTTCAAAAGTACAACAACTTTCAGGCGGTGAACGGCAGCGGGTATTACTGGCACGCGCCCTGTTACGCCAGCCAGACATTCTGGTGCTGGACGAACCGATGCAGGGTCTGGATATTCAATCCGAGGCTGAGCTTTACGACTATGTTAGAAGCCTACCTGAACGCTATGGCTGTGCGGTGCTGATGGTCTCTCATGACCTGCAATGGGTGATGCAGGGTACACACCGTGTGGTCTGTTTAAATAAACATATTTGTTGTAGTGGTTTACCTGAAAGCATTCAGCAGCATCCTGAATACCAAGCGATTTTTGGTACGCAACGGATGTTCTATCAGCACCATCACAATCATTGTGGACATAGCGATCATGCGGAACCCTGTTCTCATGATCCACGCCCACACATTCACCCTGAACCAAAGGTCTAAGCCATGATGGAATGGTTACAACTACTGTTACCCGCTTGGATCATGGGCACATTGTTGGTATTTTTAACTGCGCCACTGGGTTGTTTAATGCTATGGCGTAGAATGTCCTTTTTTGCAGACACCATGGCGCATGGCACACTGCTCGGTGTCGCGGTTGCAGGTATTCTGCATTTACCTTTCTGGCTGGGTGTTGGCTGTCTGGCGGCATTGCTGGTTGCCATTCTATGGGTTTTGCACGACTCACGTTTACCGAACGATGCCCTGCTCGCCTTGTGTTCAGCAACCCTGCTTTGCTCAGGCCTGTTATTAATCCAGCAAGTACCGAGCTTACGTCCAGAACTGTTAAGTTATCTGTTTGGTGACCTGCTCAGTATTGAATGGGCCGATTTACCTATCTTTGCAATCGTGATCATCAGCGCCCTTGTGGTGCTTTACCGTTCATGGTCGGCACAAATCCAGATTGCCATTGATCCCGACATTGCCATGAGCGAGGGAGTCAATGCCAACTGGCAACGCCTGGTTTTCATGCTGTTGCTGGCCTTGTTTACTGTACTGGCATTACGTGCCGTGGGTTCACTACTGATGGGTGCGCTACTGGTGATTCCTGCGCTTAGTGCTCGTTTGCTGGCACACTCTCCTAAACAGATGGTGATCTGGGCATTCATACTGGCACAATTTGGCGTTACAGTTGGGCTGTGGTCAAGTGCGGCGCTCAACATTGCCACAGGTTTAAGTATTGTATTGTGTATGGCGCTTTGTTTTGCCATTATTTTTATTGGACAGAAACTGAGTTCACGTTCCTCATAACATTTAACCGATTGCAGTTTGAATGAATCTCTTGCCAATTTGGTTAACGCGACAAAATTTGCTATATTTAGCGTTTTTCCGCGACACTTATTTCGGTAACTATGAATACGGCAATACAATCAGCGCTTGATCATGCGGTACAATCCCTTCAACAACAAGGGGTACTTCCTTCCGATTGGACCAATACGAGCCATTTAACCCGTACCAAAGACCGAAGTCACGGTGACTTCGCCTCCAATATTGCCATGATCGGCTCTAAAGCTGCTGGTATGAAACCACGTGACCTAGCTGAAAAAATCTTATCAGCACTGCCTGAAGTCGCTGACATTACAAAAGCAGAAATCGCAGGTCCTGGTTTTATCAACTTCTTTTTAAACGCAGACCAGCGCTTTGCTGTGCTTGACCAGATTCAGGTACAGAAAGACCAATATGGCCGCAGCCAAGCCAATGCAGCTAAAAAAATCCAAGTCGAATTTGTTTCTGCAAACCCAACATCTAGTCTGCATGTGGGACATGGTCGTGGTGCAGCTTACGGCATGACTGTTGCGAATCTTTTGGAAGCAACAGGTGCACAAGTTGACCGTGAGTACTATGTCAATGATGCAGGTCGCCAAATGGATATTTTGGCAACATCAACTTATTTACGTTATTTAGAATTGACTGGGCAAACGCTTGTTTTCCCTAAAAATGCCTATCAAGGCGACTATGTTAAAGAAATCGCACAAAGCATTATTGATCAAGATGGCGATGCACACGTTCGTCCAGTTGCTGACATTTACAACGATGTACCTGAAGATGTTCAATATGCTGAAGAACTCGATGCCGAAGGCAATAAAGTTATTCTGTCTGGTGATAAAGAAAAACACATTGATGGCTTAATCGCCAATTCACAACAACAGTTAGGTGCGGGCTATCGCGTATTTCACCAAGCGGCTTTACATGCCATTTTGGATGATATCAAAGATGACCTTGCTGACTTTGGCGTGACTTTTGATGAATGGTTTAGCGAAGCTTCGCTAACCGAAAAAATTGATGAAGCACTTGCGACGCTTGATCAACGTGGCTTTCTTTATGAAAAAGATGGCAATATTTGGTTTAAATCAACTGAATTTGGCGATGAGAAAGACCGTGTGGTGAAACGTCGTAATGGCCAAACCACTTATTTTGCATCTGACATTGCTTACCATTTGAATAAACTACAACGTGGTTATACTGACCTGATTGATATTTGGGGTTCAGATCACCACGGTTATATTTCACGTGTAAAAGCTGCCATTGATGCAATGGGTTACGACTCTAAAAAACTGACTGTTCTTTTAGTTCAATTCGTGAGTTTATGGCGTGGTGGCGAGATGGTACAAATGTCATCTCGTTCAGGTCAATTCGTGACTTTACGTGATCTACGTAAAGAAGTGGGTAATGATGCGGCACGCTTCTACTACGTGATGCGTAAATCTGAACAACATATTGACTTTGATTTAGACCTTGCCGTTTCTCAAAGCAAAGACAATGCGGTGTACTACATTCAGTATGCCCATGCACGTGTAAATAGCATTTTGAACCGCGCGAAAGAGAAAGGCATTACATTTGATGTCGCATCTGCTCGCCAAGTTGCTAATCTCTTAGCATTAGAGACTGAAACAGAGATTCTCGCTAAATTAGCAGCTTATCCTGAAATTTTGATTCGTGCTGCAAATGTCTACGAACCACATCAAATTGGTAATTATCTAAAAGACTTAGCTGCGCTATTTCATGGATGGTATGCGCAAGATGGCGTTAAATTTGTTGATGAAACAAATATTCCTTTATCACAAGCGCGTTTATTGCTTTCAATTAATGTACAGCAAGTTTTACGTAATGGCTTAGAGTTACTTGGTGTATCTGCTCCTGAAGCGATGTAATCAATACACACAGTTGCAATAAAAAGTTTGAATCTGAAATATTGTTGTTAACAACACTATACAGATCTACTTTTAAACTTAGCCTATCATTGGTCGGCGATATCTTAAGCAAAGCATTATTTTCAAACATAATGCTTTGTTTTTAGCCAGATTCAAGTTACAAATAATCCAATAGAATCAAGAGGAATTTCAGGTGTTTGGAAAAACGCAACGTGGTGTATCTGAACGACCAAACAAGCCGAAAAAACCACTTATTCCAAAGTGGTTGGGAATGCTTGTGGCAATTCTTGCGATTCTATGTGTTGGTGTCATGCTCATGCTATGGCAACCATGGCAACCTGTTCCAGCAAAAAATCAGGTAACATCCGATCATTATCAAGAAGAAGATACCAACAAAGATTATCGTTTCTACGATTTGTTGCCACAACAACAAGTTACTCCAATCCCTGAACAAGCTGTACCTGAAACCAAACAACAAGGTAATGTCGTGATTATTGAATCACCAAAACCTGAAACTACCACAGAAGATGCAACAGCGATTAGTTCGACTGAGCCAGCAGTGCCAGCTCAAGCAAGCTATATTTTACAAGTACGTAGCTATCCTGATCCTGACAGTGCTGATGCGCGTCGTGCAGAAATTATTTTGAATGGTTTATCTGCTGATGTCGTGAAAACAGTGGAAAATGGCCAAACATGGTATCGTGTGTTTTCTGGCCCTTATGATAGTCAAGATGCTGCCCTTGCTGCTCAGCAAACGCTACAACATAGTGGTATTGATTCAATCGTCATCAAGCGCTAAACCCTATCGAATAAAGGGGAACGATTGGTTCCCCTATGCACACTGAGAATTTAAACTTTTTTGCTCAGCACGCTGAAATGCTGAACGTTGTTGCACACGGTGTACAAAAGCCTGAATGTTGGGATATTTTCCATGTAAACGCTTTTGAATTGCAATCAATGGAAAAGCCATCTGAATATCTGCAAAAGAAAAATCTCCAGCAAAATAATCATGCTCGCCTAAATATTGTTCAAGGTATAGCATGTGCTCTTTGATGCGAGGACGAACAAATCCAGCTTTTACACCATCCGTTACTTTTTCAGCGATAGGTCGAATCACCCAAGGAACATGCTTACTCACATTATTCATCACCAAAGTCATGACTAATAAAGGCATGAGAGAACCTTCGGCATAGTGCATCCAATAGGAATATTGCCGCTGGTCTTTTGCTTGTTCTGGTTTAAATTTTTGCTGCCCATCATACTGCTGTTGCAAATAATCCAAAATAACAGCAGATTCTACAATAACCTCTTCATCATCAACCAGAATTGGTGCTTTTCCTAAAGGATGAATTTGTTTAAGACTCTCAGGGGCTGCATAACTGGACGATCTTTGATAATACTCAACTTGATAATCCATACCAAGTTCTTCTAATGCCCACAATATACGGAACGAACGTGAACATTGTAGGTAATGTAAGGTAATCATTTTTGTGCCTGCTTTGTCTACGCAACTGCTGTATGAATCCCTCTCACAGTTACGTTTAGAATTATGATTTGCCCAAGCACAATAGCATTTTAGTCTTAAATAATCACGATCTCTATGTCTAAACTGCGTAACAAAGTTTTAGTAACTGGTGTTTTGCTACATACATTGAGAAGTTTTTCTTGTAACTCCTGTGAAATAGGTTGTTTAAATATTACTCGACGTTCGATTCGTTCCTGTTGTTCACGATTGCTGTGAAAGTCAACCTCAACGCTAAACTCGCCCAAATCCATATCCTTATGCTTGGCATACATCCGTAGGTAACGCGCGTTTAATGATTGTACCCTTGCCATTCTCAGCTGAACGAATGGTGAACTCTTGAATAAATTGATTGATATAAGTTTTACAATCTTTTGAATCAGAAATATCGTAATCGTTATTATTAGTCATGATATTACTCTCTTTTACCTATGCTAGTGCAATGAGTTGTTTTATTGATCTTAACAATATCAACAGTATTCAATATAGTCTTTTGGTAATACGCAGAGTGTTATGCATGGGACAATCCTGACTCAGGACTGATAAGCAGCATTCTTTCGCTCAGTGAAGTGGCATCTCCACAATCAGACTCGTTAGGCGTCGCACCAATGGCAAGAAAACAAGCACCACAGGATAGGCAATCAACCATGAAAACAGCCATGTTGACAGCCACTTCGTTGCGAATCCATCTATTAGCCCAACATTCATTAGTAAGTTCATCAATGATAATGTTGCGCTCATCAGCCCCGATAGTAATAATGGCATAATCCAAGCAGCATATTTTGCAGGTAATTTAGTAAAGAAAGCTTTCTTTGTTTGTTGCATGCCATTTGCCCCCATACTCATTCAGCCTGTTTCTTTACATGTTGCTTTAGATTCTTCATAAATTGACCGAACTGCGGCAAGAATTCTTCGAATAGTGGATGATCTTTATTTTCCAGCATCACTTCGCTGAAAAGTTTTAAACCCACCGCAAAAGCTTTCGTGGTTTGATCATCAAAAAATTCAGCACTATTTAAACGTTCAACGATCTCAAAAATATCGTCATGATTTCCAGTATAAAACTCTAAACGTTCGGTATAAGTCGAGGCTTGTCCTTTCGCATCTTTTAAATGTTGTACGGTGACATGGTATTGATGTTGTTTCATAAGTTTTCTCTAAATTAATATTGGATAAGGTGTTTATAAACGTCCAATCGCAATGGCGGCTTGATCAATCTTTTCAGCAATTTGATAAATTTGCTCTTGCTGTAGATCGGCAATATTGAGTTTTAATCGAGATCGGAAGAGC
>NZ_DDAH01000007.1:0-10120 GCF_002333245.1 Acinetobacter sp. UBA2063 | reverse complement strand
ACTCTTCAGTTTAATATCATTTGTGCTTTATTCTAAGCACCAAATCTGGCTCATCAATTTTCTGACAAATATTTCTCAAATAAACTTCGAGTAATTTCTACCATTCAATCAATGAAAATATATTCGATCGATCAATCAGTAAAAATCCACACAAGTTGTTCTTCTATTCTCTTAATGATCTTCTCAATGATTCGTCATCATCAAGCTAGGTCGGCTATGTTACTCTAAATCTCTTTAAAGTCAACAGGTAATTTCAACTTTATTTTAAACCACTTTAAATAATTGATTTAAAACAACTTTCAATCAACAGCACCGCCGATGGAGTCGCATTATAGATCATTCTAAATACCTTGCAAGTGCTTTTTTAAATTAATATATCCAAGTGAACAATTTTCAATCAAAAACACTTTCCAGCTTATATTTTTCAACCGAATTTGTTTTAATACCAGAAGAACAATTAAACTATATGCCGTTTCTATATAATGTTTGCATCAAGGCAATCATTTAATGACTGTAATTTCGCTCTAACGCGATTAAGGACTTATATGCATTACTCAAATTTTATCTTGCTTGGGTTGTTAACTGCTGGAGCATGTTCATCAGTATTCGCGCAAGAGACTCCCAATGAATCGGCAGACCAGAGCAATACTACTGAGAATCAGGCAACAACCGAACAGAAAAACCCGACCACGATTCAAGCAATAAAAGATTTGAAGCATCTCACCAAGAATGATTTAAAAGTAAATGCAAATGCAGCTCAGCCTGATGCGGTAAAAGACCCTTTACAACCATTGAACCGCCAGATTTATGCATTCAATGACATGCTGGACCGTAATATATTAAAGCCAGTAGCCATACAATATATTGCCAAGGTTCCAGAAGAGGTTCGTAGTCCTTATCGTCAGTTCAGGAAAAACTTGGGTGAACCGTGGAATGCAGTCAACCAGTTCATACAGGGCCGCCCAACACGTGCAGCTAAAAGTCTAGGTCGCTTCACAATCAACACCTTAACGACTTTAGGCTTTGCTGACCCTGCACGTCGTCTGGGATTGCCAACAGAAGAAGAGAGTTTTGGGGTAACGCTAGGCTATTATGGTATTGCCTCAGGTCCTTATGTCATGCTGCCTTTCTTTGGCCCCAGTACGTTCCGTGATGGTTTTGGTTTGCTCGCTGATAGTTATGGTCGCCCTCAAAAATATTTGCTGGATGATCAGAAAGGCATATATTGGTCAACGAATTTGTTACAAGCAGTTGATGCCCGTTCCCAGATTCCTGATATTGAGGAAAGCCTGAAAGGCGATAAATATGCGATGATTCGTGATTTCTACCTACAGCGTAAAGCTTTCCAAATTGCTGAAAAGCATGGGGATTCGTCTGATATTTCATTTATTAGTGATGAAGATGATACAAATGACTCATCTGCTGATGACAAATAAAAAGACAAGATTTTTCCCTATGGACTTCAGTATTGCCAAAGATTTCAAATGTTGGCAATACTATGTTTTTCATCATCTTTCATCTATGATGAATTAAAAAATGATCATACAAAGGATCGGCTATTCATCTATGTATTTCATTCAGCCCACACGCTCAATACCTTGTTTAGATCAGTCATTGAATGAGTTACCGAGTTTACAAGTCATTCATGTTGATGATCTAGATTTGTATGATCCCACAATTATTGCAATTGCAGATGTTCAGGACTTTTTAAAATACCAATGGAAGTTGCCTACCATTGTGCTGGCTTTTGAAGATGAAGGAACTGCTCTGGCACAAGCATGGGAAATGGGAGCATTGGCAGGCTGGATCTGGGATAGCCTACCTAAAAATCCTGTTCATGCCTTATTTAAAATTGATGCCCAGTATAAACGTAATCAGGATAGCCGCGATCTACCTTCCGCCGCTGAGTTACAGAAGCGCCTTTTACCCAATCCAATTGAACTACCCAATTATCAGTTTGAGTCCTTTTTTCAGCCTTCTGCCTATCTTTCAGGGGACTGGTATGATTATTGGCGTCTGAATGATGAAGAAATTTTATTCTATCTTGCCGATGTGTCAGGGCATGGGGTGACCAGCAGTTTATTGACCTCATGGATGGCGGCATTTCATGGTAGGTCAAAGACACCAAGCCAGCTCATCCAAAAGCTCAATGCCATGCTGGTACAGGAAAACATTGAAAAGCATATCACTATGGTGGCAGGGGTTCTAAATTTGGTTAGCCACGAAGTGCGTTGGTCAAGTGCGGGGCATTATCCTCCCCCAATCATTTTTGAACCAAATCAGCCTCCCCAGATTCTGACAACCAGCAGCTTTCCATTAGGCTTGACCGAAGAACTGGAAGTGGAAGAGCATCATTGTGTACTAAACCGTCATTCCCGCTTTATTTTATGTTCCGATGGCGCACTGGAACCTTTTGATGGCGGGTTAAATGAGCAATTTAACCAACTGGTCACCCACCTTCAAAACAACTCTTTCCAGCCTCCCGACCATGTGGCTGATGATATTGCCATTCTGAGTTTATGCCGAATGAATTAATTTTAAAATCAATGTTTTAATTAGATCACAGCATCCAACCACTTGTGTCTAGAATATCACTATGGGATAATTTTATATCCTTTCTCTGAAAATGGCATTTATATGTCAACAGGTCATGTTGAATATGCAAGCTTAAATGGAACGCATATTTTCAAGCTTATTGGCGAAGTGCGTGCCCAATCTTGTATAAGTTTGGACAAGCTACTCAACAAGATTGAACAGCAGCAAAATGTTGTTGGTGCAATCGTTGATTTAACCCAGACCACATTTATTGATAGTACTGTCCTGGGCGTACTTGCAAAACTCGGTCTTAAGCTTAAACAAGTCCATCACATACAGGCAGTCATGCTTTCAACCAATCCAGATATTACCACCCTGGCGAATAGCATGGGGCTGGGGCAGGTTTTTGTGATCCTGAATTACTGCGGCGATCCTAGTGTGTGCACGCTGGAGCTAACAGAAGAATTTGTGACACACAGTGCAATGTTAAATACAGTACTGGACGCGCATAAGACCCTGATGCGCCTGAATGAAAACAATCAGAATATGTTTGAACCACTGGTCAAGCAGTTGCAAAAAGAACAGGATTGTTTAAACCAGGATACTCAAAAACAAAACGCCTGATCGTTGCCTCCTAATATTGTGGTACCTATATGAGTCTGCTTTCTGTTGTACAAATGAACTCTCAAGATGACATTGAAACGAATTTCACTGTCATTGAGTCATTGATTCAGCAAAGTAAGGCCCAAGATGCTGAACTGATTGTCTTCCCTGAAAATTTTGTCTGTTTTGCCGCAGGTAAGCAACGCGAGACCGCAGCACAGTTTGAGGCTATTCAGCAACGACTGGAACAGCTTGCTCACCGCTACCAGATCTGGATTGTTGCGGGTACACTTCCCTGCCCATTTCGTCCTGATGGCTCAATCATTCAGGATGGTCGTGTGCGTACCGTCAGTTTATGCATTAGTCCTGAGCGTACAGAAGCACGTTATGACAAGATCCATTTGTTTGATGTTCAGGTGGGTGACGCTGTTGGGGGTTATCAGGAATCAAGATTTTTTGAGCCTGGTGATGAGGTTGTTGTTGCCAGAACATCTTTTGGTAATCTCGGACTAATGGTATGTTATGACTTGCGTTTTCCAGAACTCTCGTTGATGTTACGCACCAAAGGGGCGAATATTCTAACCGCGCCCGCCGCATTTACCTACACAACAGGCAAACTGCACTGGCAACTGCTGCTACAGGCACGTGCCATGGATAGCCAGTGTTTTGTTCTTGGTTCTGCACAGCAAGGCTGGCATGGGGAACAGCGTCAAACCTGGGGGCATGCAGGGATTACGGATAGTCGTGGTCAGCTTTTACAGATGATAGACACTGAGGGGCATGGTTTAGTAACCAGTGCTTTTGACCTTGATGAACAGAATGCCATTCGCCATTCCATGCCACTCATACAGCATCGCAGATTAATCAATTACTAAACACATCATAAAGCTTAGCTAATACAAAATATGTGCATACGGTAAATATCTGACCATAATGATCAACTTTTTCAAACTTTGGGCGTACCGCCATCAACGTTGTTAGAGCCGCCGACTCAGCAGAAAAATGATTGATTTTGACGATATCTTTAAGATGCGATTTTGAAGTACTCAAAATAATACGAGAAACCATAAGATTGGTTAGATCATCGATCTAACCAATCTTGCCAGATTCATTATGACGTAGATTTTGACTTAATCTTACGCAACAACCATACATCCTGTTCCCAATTTCTGAGCAGACGCTCATAACTCGCTTGCGTTTTCATTAACCTTAATGTATGTGGCGAACCTTTGCGTATGGTTTCCATCGCAAGATCAACCGTTGTATTACGAATGGCATTTTCAACCAGTGTTCGCTCAGCTTGGTTTTTCCGATAATCAAAAATTTCTTCTGTCGCTGATTGCATAAAGTCTGCAAGCATCTGCCAAACCTGTACATTATTTTGGGTATCAGGTAAAGCACGTTGCCAATCTTTAGGTGGCTGGGGTGGTTGATCTACACGTTGTTGCAAATATTGCTGACAGTAATCCATTAATTTCGCATGAATTTTGCCTATACTCTGGTTTTTCAGTAGTTGCGGAACAAGTGTCTGATGAATATATTTCCAGTCAAGATGCGTAATCATTGCCTGACTGATACAATCAATCCAAGCCTGATTGGGTGACAATTGAGCATCTAGTGCAAATAAATGTGTAAGTGCGGAACTGCTCAATTGTATTGAACCAGAACGTGGTAATTTTGCCCAATACATTGGCAACAGGTCCATCTGTATTTGAATTAATTCAGCATATTTCGTATCAGACAGCAATACACAGAACACTGCCAAGAGTTTTTCTAAAAAGCTAGGATAAATTTCTGTGGTTATTTTTTCAAAAAATTGCACATGCTCATTTTGAGGCAACCAATCCAAAAGCTTTTGCCAATATTCTGCATCAATCCGATTAAATAATAACTGCAAGTATTCATATTCAATCTTATTGAGAAAAGCTTGATGATTTTGCCAAATAAGCCAATCTACAACAGCATTGAAATGGTCGGGTTGACGGCAACGATCACCAAATCCATAATCCAGTTGTTGATTGATCGCTGCAATTTCCAGCTTGGATGCCGTTTGATTTTGAGTAAAATATGCCATCCAGCTCAGTTGAGTTGCAACATCTTGCTGTGCCAGTAATTGCACGTTTTGTTCAGGAGACCAAATCACCACTGCAGCATGATGATACCAATGTGTTAAATCAGGCCCGTAATTTCCCATAAACCCTGTAGATTCTTTCACAATTGGTTCACCCTCATCCACTGCAAATGAGGTGATTAAATCATTTTCTTCAAAGTGAATATGGCTTAAAGCAGGATATTCATTATCAAGCCAATTCTCAATATCTAAAGATTCATCATGGATTTCATCTATTTCTGCATTTTCATCACCACCCTCTTCCCCATAGCTATAATTATAGCCATCATCAACAGGCGTTCCTGATTGATAGGCAGTAACCAAACAGAGTTTAGCGTAATAGCCCATTTTCTTGGCAGCTTTGAGTAAAACATCCGCTTTATAGCGATCATTTAATTTTAAAGCATGATAGGCAAAATTTTCAGGGGTATATTGGTGTCCCAATAAAGTGATATAAGGTTGATCTGATGGGTAACGTTGAAAAATATCAACCAAATTATCAACATATTGGCTCATGGAGTGTAATTCAATTTTAGGGGCTGTTTTTTGTTGTATCAGATTATAGACCAGACATATCCGATAGCCTGATGTCAGCAGTTTGATCTCATGGTCACAATCTGCATAAAATGCAGCACAGTTTATTGTATAGTTTGCGGCATCCTGTGCAAAATCAGCAATGATTTCTTCACCATCAAACTGAATGGATAACTCGCCTCCAGTATAATGAGAGGGAAGATTGATAATCAGTGAGCCAAACATGCCTTTTTCTTTTTCAGCGTCTTTGTGGGATAAAAAGAAATCTCCCGTTTGATAAACCAATAATTTATAAGGGCTTGCTGTAATGGTATAATCTTTTAGACCTAAATCAGTTTTTATCTGTTCAAGTTGCTGATCTAAGAAACGCTGCCATTGTGGATTAGCAAACTGAAATTGTGCTGCATCAATTTGCTGTGTACGTCTCACCTGTGTATCAACAATCGTTTCACTACCTTTACCAAAAGGTGCTTGTTCTGCAACGCATAATAATGCTTTCGCGTGTATTTCATGTAGAGGGAATGAAATTTCTCCAACTCCCTCAACGTGTAAACCAGGTAATATGAAATCGTGACGTTGTATAGTGGCGAATTTTCCACTTCCTTTTAATGTTCGCAAACAGGAAAGTATTTCTGTTTTTAAGTGTTTGATTGACATATTTAAGTACTGTCTACGACCTATTCCTAAACCTCTTCACTTTGATTGGTCACTCTCAACACTTCTTCCAGAGTGGTTTTACCAGCCAAGACTTTTCTTAAGCCATCATCACGAATTGAACCTGCGTAACGGCGCGCATGGTTTTCCAGTTCATATTCAGCCGCATTGCCATGAACCAAACGACGCAAAGATTCATCCACAGGGACAATTTCATAGATTGCAGTTCGGCCACTAAAGCCAACATGAGAGCATTGCTCACACCCTTTAGGTTCAGGCAATTCCATGTGTTGATCCACATTTAAATGCTGGAAAACCTGTCGTTCAAAATCATCGGCCTTACGCCAAGTCACACAATGTGGACACAAGGTACGCACTAAACGCTGAGCAATCACACCAATCAGGGAGCTCGCCAACAAGAATGGTTCAATGCCCATATCTTTTAAGCGGGTCACTGCACCAATGGCGGTATTGGTATGTAGTGTGGAGAGTACCAAGTGACCTGTCAGTGATGCCTGTACCGCAATTTCAGCCGTCTCAAGGTCACGGATCTCCCCCACCATTACCACGTCAGGGTCCTGACGTAACATCGCTTTCAAGGCACGGGCAAAGGTCATATCCACCTTGGTATTAACCTGTGTCTGTCCAATCCCCTCAAGTTGATATTCAATTGGGTCCTCGGCCGTCAGGATATTGCGGGTATTGTCGTTGAGATCAGACAATGCCGCATAAAGTGTGGTGGTTTTCCCCGAACCTGTCGGGCCTGTCACCAAAATAATGCCATGCGGACGATGTACCAGTTGGGTCAGACGCTCATAGTCATTTTGCATTAGGCCCAGGTGGGTCATGTTCAAACGTCCAGCCTGCTTATCCAGCAAACGCATCACCACACGTTCACCGTGGGAAGATGGTAAGGTGGAGACACGCACATCGACCTCACGACCTGCCAAGCGAAGTGAAATACGACCATCCTGAGGAATACGCTTTTCTGCAATATCCAGTTTTGCCATGACTTTAATACGTGACACCAACAACGGCGCAAGTTCACGACGTGGCTGTACAATTTCACGCAGTTGACCATCGACACGTAAACGTACCGAAAGTTTTTTCTCAAAGGCTTCAATATGAATATCGGATGCGCTGACACGAATCGCTTCTGACAATAGCGCATTAATCAGGCGAACAATCGGCGCATCATCCTCCTGATCCATCAGGTCTTCAGCTTCAGGTACCTGATCAGCCAGACTGAGTAAATCAGGGTGATCTTCCAGACCTGCCGCAACCTGTTGCGACTCACCTGTATCCCCTGCATAGCTAGAACTGAGCAGGGCATGAAATTCCTGATCGCTACACAATTGATCGTGGGCATATTTCCCCAAAATTCGACGCGCTTCCTGCAAGGCAATCCGTGCGGTGTCTTTCCGTCGCACAATAAATGCCTGATCGCCCTCGTAACGTAACAAAACGCCATGTCTTTTGGCAAAACTATAAGGAATTTGTATTTGTTTAAGTATTTGCATCATACAAATAATGATAAAAAAGATGCTTGAGTGTACTCTAAGCGAGTTACAGCGTGAAGTCTGTTTAGCATACTCACACAGGAATTTTGCATCTTGTCTCAAAATAATTCATATCAAAAGCAGCAATATCAGCCGCCCCATGCCAACATTTTGAAATGGTGGGGAGAACAACAATTTGAAATTCAGCAGGCCAAGGCTTGGCAATTCGGTTCACTGTTATTTCGGCTGACCCGTGGCATTAAGGAATGGCGGCTGGAATATCATCGTCCACAATGTCAGCACGATTATGAACAACAATGGAAAATGCTGAGCGATACTGATTTTGCAATGCCCCACCCCGCAAAGATTGAACGTTATATGTTCCATAACACCCAAAGTACATTTCACTTAATGCCACGTTTGGCAGATCGCTCTGTGGTCATCAAGCCTGTAGACCCAATTTATATCCCAGCAGGTCAACGTGGAACACTTTATATCAGTACGCCCTTATGGATTGCAGGCTTGGTTGGGGGATTGACTGAACCTTTATTTGATATTCCCATCATCCAGCCGAAAGATACCTGGTTTGGAAAAGATCCCCAGCATGGTGAAATTTGTTATGCCACCTCGGTGGATGGGCGCACTGACTTAAATCTGCTCAAACCGCGTGCATTCCGTGCAGTCACTCCAATTGAGTTCCACAACACCAGCCAGCATCAACTGCGTTTTGATCGTATGAATGTTCCTGTTCCTGCTCTTCCCCTGCTCTATAGTGAAAGTACAGGTCGTTTATGGACTTCACAAATCAAAGTCTATTATGAAGGTATGGATCATCCAGCACGTATTCGGATTGAGAATAGAACCCCAACTCAAGCAGGTGAAGTGATTTATGTACATCCTCCTCGTGCGCCTGGAAGTACATTATTCTATATGTTTGATTCATTCTTTTAAGAGGTTGCTATGCCTGATTCGAATATTCCAAAGGATGTTGCTAGCAGTCTCGCCAGTATTTTCACCAATATTAACTTCGAACGTTTAAGCGAAATCGTTGTTGCGATTATTTTAGTGTTTATTGGTTTTGTAATCGCAAGACTGGTATCTAATGCCTTCATTCGTACAATTGGAAATCGTTTTAATGCCCATCAACGCTTGCTATGGCGTAGAGGGATTTTTTATTTTATTTTCCTGTTATTTATTATGACTAGCTTAAGAGAGGCTGGATTTAAACTCAGCGTGTTCTTGGGTGCAGCAGGAATTCTGACCGTTGCTTTGGGTTTTGCATCACAGACATCGGCGACCAACTTGATCAGCGGTTTATTTTTGATCGGTGAAGGTTCATTTGAAGTTGGTGATACCATTCAGATTACCCTGATTCGTGGGCAGACCATTGAGGGACAGGTGATTTCAATTGACCTGCTGTCTGTGAAACTGCTCACACTAGATAATGTCTATATTCGCCTACCCAATGAGCAACTGATTCGAACACCTGTGATGAACCTGTCCAAATATCCAATACGGCGGATTCCCATCACGCTGGCGATCAATTTCCATGAGGACATCATTAAGGTAAGGCAGGTTCTGTTGGAAGTTGCAGCCAAATATCCTTTGGTAATGGATGACCCAAAGGCAACCGTAACCGTGACCGCATTTCGGGAATCATCGATTGAATTACTGTTTTCTGTCTGGTGCCGTCAGGAAAATGCCCTAAAGGTTCGCGATGAGATGCAGGAACGGGTACGAAATGGCTTTGTGGAAAATCAGATTGAAATCCCTGTACCGAAAATGGGCTTGATTGACCGCCCCATCCCGCTTGAGGATGATGAGCTTGATCAATATGCCCATCAGAAAGAACTTAAAAAAGAGCAGAAAGAGAGTTGATTAGCCCTCTTCCTGACTTTCCTCAAACGCAGGTGGCAAAGGTGCGAGATAGGCAATCACCAGCATGACCGCACCCGAACCGATAAATGAAATCACGCGCGTCAACGTACCACTTTGCGACAAATCCAGCAGTAATAATTTAGCCACCACAATGCCCAACAACGCAGCACCCACAAACCAGATTTGGCGGATATGACGGCGACTGGAAAAAGTCATCAGGATAAATGCCAGAATCACCCATAATAAAGTCAGGCTGAGCTGCACATCACCATTTGACCAAATGTCCAACCCCCACAATGGTGTACCC
>NZ_DDAH01000127.1:0-16094 GCF_002333245.1 Acinetobacter sp. UBA2063 | reverse complement strand
CGGAAATACAGATCATGTTGCGAAAGTGGATGATCAGATGACTGTGGAAACACCGGAACCAGAAAGTAAATTCTATACCGTGAAGTCTGGGGACAATTTATCCAAGATTTCAAAAGAATATTATGGTGATCCAAACCAGTACAATAAAATTTTTGAAGCCAACCGACCTTTGTTAAAAAATGTCGATGACATTTTTCCTGGTCAGGTGTTGCGTATTCCACAGTAATTTGTGAATTGTAAAAAAGGCGCATAGGCGCCTTTTTTATTTAATAAATTCTAGACAATTTATCAATTTGAAAATAATTTAAAACCGCTTCGGAATCTTTTGACCATTCACCACAGGCGATTCCGCATTTTTCAAAACACCAAATAACCATGTTTCTGCATGTTGCACTGCAATTTTAAGGGAATCTCCCAAAGCCAAACGACCTGCAATAAAGCTCGCCAATGAACAACCTGAACCATGATATTGTCCCTCTAAACGAGGACAAATACTTTCAGCAATCATTTTGCAGTCAGCATAAAGTACATTACGAATATGATCAGGCGTATCTTCATGTCCACCTTTCACTAGTACAGCTTTTGCGCCCATCTTAAATAATTTTTGAGTGGCTTGTTCAATATCATCCATGCCCGTTAAAGCCCTTAACTCAACGGTATTTGGTGTGATCACTGTTGCCAAAGGGATTAACTCAACAAAGGCTTTGACCAATGTTGCCTGATCACCCAAAGAACCGCCACTATTGGCGACAAGTACAGGATCAAGCACATATAAATAATCAGGATGTTCATGTAGAAACTCAGCCAGAGCAGCAATATTGTCAGTTGTACCGAGCATCCCAGATTTAACACATTTAATTGGTAAATCACCCACCACAGCATTGGCTTGTGCAAGCAATAATTCTTTTGAGGTGGCTTCAAAGCCAAACACTTGTTGCGAGTTTTGAATGGTAAGGGCAGTACAGGCAATCGCTGCATGCGCACCACTCTGCCCAATCGCTTCAATATCTGCCTGTAAACCTGCACCACCCGATGGGTCTAAACCTGAAAAACAAAGTACGGTTGGACGCACTGCAATTTCCTTTTATGTTGTCATTTAGGCTAGTATAGGGGAGTTTTGAGCAACTCTCGATACTGTGTTGTAAGGCTTTAAGAGATTGCACGAATGACGATCAAAAATATTCTGATAGATTTGGATGGAACATTAACTGACCCGAAAGCGGAGATTCATCGTTCAATTCGTTATGCTTTAAAAAAACTGGGTCAACTCTTAGCAGATGAGGTTGATCTGGACTGGACCTTTGGACCACCTCTGTTTTAGGTGTGATGATAAATTAAGTATTCAGCTATATTTAATAAAGTAATACTGCAACATACTTTACAAGTTGGGTTGCGTAAAAATAATGCATTAATTTTAGATATTTTGTTATGTTCTCATAGCATGAAAAAAGCCAGTTTATTTTTAAACTGGCTTTTAGGAATCGTGATGTTTTCTGCTTATGCAATTTGTACAGGAATACAGTTTGCTGTGTGGTTCACTGTATTGTCTGGGTTTGCATAGACCAAACGAGGTTTGTGCAGGTTTGCCTCGACTTCGGTGAAATCACCAAAAGTTGCAATAATCACTAAGTCACCAACATCAGCCTGATGGGCTGCACCACCATTTACTGAAATAATGCCTGAATCATCTTCACCACGAATTGCGTAGGTTGTGAAGCGTTTGCCGTTGGTTACGTTCCATACGTGGATTTCTTCGTATTCACGAATCCCTGCTAAGTCCATTAACACACCATCAATTGCACAGGAACCTTCATAATGAAGTTCCGCATGTGTCACAACCGCGCGGTGAATTTTACATTTTAATAAACGAGATAGCATGGCTAGCGTCTCCTGAGTAAGACCTAAGACGGATATCTTATGGTTGACTTGTCACGTTTCCGCAGGCTATAGGCGGTTTGATGCGCATTTTGCGCCTAAAACTGCAATATGGCAAGCGTGATTGATCAACAATTTCAGTTTAAGTTTAAGCGGGTTTGTATGCATTAATTTGATTCATGGCCTGTGGAACCTGTCCACTCACAAGCATTTTGACTTGTGATAAGGCATGGGCTATTGCGGCATCCATTAAATCTTGTTCACTGCTGGGAGCTTTGCCAAGCACATGACCAGAAACACGTTCTTTTGAACCAGGATGTCCAATTCCAATGCGTAAACGATGGAAATTGGGACCAATATGGGGAACGATATCACGGAGACCATTATGTCCGCCGTGTCCGCCACCTGTTTTCAAGCGAATCACGCCAGGGTCCATATCCAGTTCATCATGGGCAATTAAGATTGACTCAGGTGCAACTTGATAGAATTTGGCGAAAGGGGCAACACTTTGACCAGAACGGTTCATAAAGGTGGTAGGGAGGAGCAAACGTACATCATGGCCCTCAACTTGGCCACGACCACTATATCCATGAAACTTGGGGTCAGCTTTTAAATTGATGCCATAACGATCTGCAAGCTGTTCAACAAACCAGAAACCTGCATTATGGCGGGTTTGGGCATATTCCTTTCCAGGATTACCCAAACCAACAATTAGCGAAATACTTGACACTAATTTACGCCTTTAACACTTATGCGCGTTTGAAATCAGCGTGCATTGGAGTGTTTTTAGCTGGGTGACGTTGCAATGCCTGGATTTTAACATTTTCAACTTTGTCACCGATTTTGATTTCGATTACTTCTTCAAAGAAAGCATTGCTTTCTAAAGCTTTAACGATTTCACGAAGCTCTAAAGTAACAGTTACAGGCTCAGCACTACCACCGTAGATAATCGCTGGAATTTGCGCTGCGTGACGAAGGCGGCGGCTCGCACCTTTCCCTTGTTGAGCAGCTTCACGTGCTTGAGCATTTAATACGAAGTTTGCCATGGGCATATCCTCATTGAGATTTAAGAAACTAAACTTGCGACCAGTTTAGTGATAGAAAACCCCGCCATAAGGCAGGGCTTGAAAAAAGCTGGGGTATTATAGATAACTATCGAACATTGCGCTAATAGATTCTTCGTTATTAATACGACGAATTGTTTCAGCAACCATGCTGGCAACGGAAACCTGGCGAACTTTACCTAAGGTTAATGCTTCATCTGAAAGAGGAATGGTGTCAGTTACCACAAGTTCATCAATCACAGAGTTGCGCAGGTTATCAAGTGCCTTGCCAGATAGAACAGGGTGGGTTGCATAGGCAATCACACGGCGGGCACCAAACTGTTTCAGTGCATCAGCCGCCTTGCAAAGCGTACCAGCGGTATCCACCATATCATCGACAATGACACAGTCACGGTCTTTGACGTCACCGATCAAATGCATCACTTGAGATTCATTGGCTTTTTGACGGCGTTTGTCAATGATAGCCAGGTCGATGTCACCCAATTGCTTTGCAACAGCACGGGCACGAACAACGCCACCCACGTCAGGTGAAACCACCATGAGGTTGTCATGTTGCTGCTGACGCAGGTCAGCCAATAACGCTGGTGTACCGTAGATGTTGTCCACTGGAATATCGAAGAAACCCTGAATCTGGTCTGCATGCAGGTCAATCATAACCACGCGGTCAATTCCCACAGTGGTCAGCATGTCTGCAACAACCTTGGCGGTAATTGGCACACGAGCAGAACGTGGACGACGGTCTTGGCGTGCATAACCGAAGTAAGGGATGACAGCGGTGATGCGACCAGCACTTGCGCGACGCAAAGCATCTGCCATTACCAGGATTTCCATCAGGTTATCATTGGTTGGGGCACAAGTGGACTGAACGATGAATACGTCTTTACCACGTACATTTTCAGTGATTTCAACTGAAATTTCACCATCAGAGAACTTGCTTACAGCAGCGGCACCCAGAGGGATATGCAAATGGCTTACGACTTTTTGGGCGAACTGTGGATGAGCACTTCCACTAAAAACGACGAGATTGGGCATGAAGCACCTGAGCGAGGATTACGTGAAGCAACGCTTCACCCGAGCGCAAGTGAAAAATCTATGATTTTTCTAAAGAGGATTACGTGAAGCAACGCTTTGCCAAAATATAAAGGAAAAATTTATAATTCTTCAAAATGAAATCAAGTGAAACAACGCTTGATTCAAGTATGGAAAATCTATAACTCTTCCTCATAGAGGTTAAGCGAAACAACACCTCACCCAAGCGCAAAGAGGAAACTAAAAATTTCCCCAACGGGTAGTTTAAAGAATAATCTATTATATGGCAGGGGCGGCTGGATTCGAACCAACGGATGGCGGGATCAAAACCCGCTGCCTTACCACTTGGCGACGCCCCTAATGCGGCAGAACTTTAATGGTTTTATATGATTTTGTCAATATGATTGATCAAATACCGATATAAAACAAGCCTGACGAACAAAGAGAAATGGCAGGGGCGGCTGGATTCGAACCAACGGATGGCGGGATCAAAACCCGCTGCCTTACCACTTGGCGACGCCCCTAAATTTGATGATCTGTAATGGCAGGGGCGGCTGGATTCGAACCAACGGATGGCGGGATCAAAACCCGCTGCCTTACCACTTGGCGACGCCCCTATTACAAACATCCTACAGGTGAAAATTGGCAGGGGCGGCTGGATTCGAACCAACGGATGGCGGGATCAAAACCCGCTGCCTTACCACTTGGCGACGCCCCTAATCGGTAACCTTGAAATGCCGTAATGGCGATTCTGCCAAACCATTCACCAAGTATGCTTTACAAGGCGCATTTTGCAAAATTTGCTTTACATTCATTTCCTGAATTACTTCAGTGAAAACACAGGCACCTGTACCTGTAAGCTTTGCCTGACCAAACTGATCCAGATATTGCATTGCTTCCTCAACTTCAGGGTATAACTGTCGAGCCAGAGGTTCAAAGTTATTTCCGAAAAGAGAAGGTTCTAACTGATAGTCGCAAAATGTAGTGGGCTTGGTATCTCTTGTCAATGTTTTTTGTGAAAAAAGCAGTTGAGTGCTGATAAAACAGTCAGGTTTTAAAACAATGAATTGTTTTTGAGCTAAGTCTATGAATGATAAATGTTCACCCACTCCTTCAGCCCATGCATTTTGCCCAAAAATAAAAATTGGAACATCAGCGCCAAGCTGTACGCCATAGGCTGCAAGTTGCTCATCATTTAACCCACACTGCCATAATTGGTTCAGTACAATCAATGTGGTTGCGGCATTGGATGAGCCACCACCCAGACCCGCCCCCATCGGGATATTTTTTTCCACTGAGATCTTTAATCCGCAGGGTGTCTTGGCATGTGGACGCAGGTATTGTGCAGCCCGATAAATCAGGTTTTGTTCCAGTTTTACTTCGGCTAATCCCTCAATCTGAATCTGATTTTCTTCAATGGCCTCAAAACTGATCCAGTCATAAAGATCAATCAGTTGGAAAATACTCTGCAATTCATGGTAGCCATTGTCACGGCGACCCACGATATGCAGGAATAAATTAAGCTTGGCAGGGGATGGGACACGTAAAATGGTCATATTTGCTTCCGTAACATTTAAGACTGCACCCACCAATTCTCTAGACGTAATCCAGCCACACGTTCAAACTCACGTATGTTATTGGTGACACAAATGAATCCCTGACTACGGGCATGCCCTGCAATCATGGCATCATAACTGCCAATAGTTTTGCCTGTTTTTGATAGTTCAGCCCGAATTTGTGCGGTATGTGCTGCGGCATAATTGTCATAATCAAGGACGATCAGATTTGCCACAAATTTTTCAATTTCAGTCAGATTGGTTTGGGGATTGGATGATTTTTCTGCACCGTAATACAACTCCATTAAGGTGGTCGAGCTGATACAAAGATAATCCTGATACTTGGAAAACTGTTGGATGACTTCAATCGGCTTTTTCTTAATCGCATAGATGCAGATGTTGGTATCCAGCATGTATTTCAACATGATTAGAAACTTTCTCGTTCTTGCACAATCGGTTGCTCACGTTCCTGAAAACAATCTTCGGTCAGTTGTGATGGCGTATTCATCCATAATTCCCAGCGTTTTCCAATAGGGGTTAAAATTCGTGTATCTCCAATACTAATCACTTCTACCTGTTTGATATGTTCAGGAAAAGCAACCGCTTTGGGCAAACGTACCGCTTGGTTGCGATTATTTTTAAAGATCGTTGCTTTTTCCATCGTGATACACCTATTTGGAAGTATATGTTTTTAGTATATCCCAAAATGTTGAATGAAACACTATCTGTTCTGAATAACCATTGTAATACGGTTTTCTTGATCTTCCGCAAGTGCCTGCTTCAACAAAAGCTTGTTGGGCAAGGTCTGGGTGTCGTTATAACTAAAATCAACCGTCCAGCCATCTTCAATCAGTTGTTTTAAACGGTTGTTTTGATCTTTGGTGATCTGGGCGTTTGTTGTGGCTGGTTTGGCTTGAATCCAGTAGGTTAAATGCATAATCGGCGCTTGCCAACCTGTGGCTTTTTCCAGCAATTCTTCAGGAGAGGCTGCGGTAATTAAGCCCGTTTTGGCGCTATTCAATGTCACTTCGCCAGGCTTACCCTGAATCTGGGTTTTACCCACTCCCAAAATGCCTGTGAGTTCAATGTCGAACTGATCCTGTTGCTGTAGCCATGTAAAGAATGCACTACCTGACTGCTGTGGGGTGCGCACTCCAATTTTGCCCTGTAAGTTAAAATTTTTTTCATCTTGTAGCTGTGGTGAGGCAATCACTTTATTCGGTTGACTTAAATGTTGACACCCACTGAGAAACAACACACTACTGCTACACATGGCCAGACATATTTTTGCAAACAAACGCATGGGGTTAACTCTTTTTTACGGTTACAGGTAAGATTAAGCCATCAAGTTGTTGTAATTGTGGGGCATTTGCATGTTTTTGTTTCAGTTGCTGTAACACATCGCTAAATTGGGCGAGTGAACCCTGCATATACAGCGCCTTGGCATAGCGAATCCCAATATTCACATTCTGACTAATACTATAGGCTTGTTGTAGCGCCTGAACTGCGGTATCAAAATCATTTTGTAAAAAGGCAATATAACCAAGTGTATCCAGAATAGAGGCTTGTTCTGGTGCGTATTCCAGTGCCAGTTCAGCATATTTGCGCGCTTCCTTTAAGCGGCGATTCTGCAATGCCAAGGTATAGGCATAGGCATTCAGATAGGTTGGACTGTTTGGTTCGATTGCCAATAGCTGTTTGAGTGTTTTATCCAGTTTATCCCGATCTGTATATGGGTCGAGCAATAACACCTCAGCATAGATCAGCTCTGGGTCATCTGGAATGTTCTTGATCGCTTCATCCAGCAGGGTCAGGGCCGCTTTTTTATTGTCCATTTTCTTTAAAATGTCGGCTTGGGCCTGATAAAGAAAACTGGCGTGCTGAGGATAGTTGACCCGTTCCTGAGTCAGGAAACGTAATGCATCATTCAGTTGTTCCTGCTTCTCAAAAATCGCAATCATGTTTCGGCGGGACACGATATACAAGCTGCCATCAACAAGACGATAATAGGCCTTTGCCGTTTCATAATGCTGTTTGCGCTGTGCATTAATCGCAAGATAATAATAGGCTTCATTCTGGTATTTTGCCGAAGAGCGTAAATCAACCAGATATTGTTCCGCTTTCTCATATTGCTTGAGGTCAATACTGGTTAGGCCTGCAATAAACAGAGCCTCCTCAGCCTGAGGATGGTCTTTAATAATATTTTCAAGCTTGTCTAAAGCTTCCTCTTGCTGGTTGATTTGGATGTAGTAACGTGCTTCAGCCAAGCGGACATCAAGGTTATTCCTGTTTTTACGACTGGCCTTGGCAAACCATTTTTGTGTGGCGGTATCATCGCGTAAAGCCATGAGTAAGTTGGCTTTCATCAGGATAAAGCTGGTGGATTTTGAACGTTTGCGTAAGGCGCGGTTAATATTGCTCAGTGCTTGTTCATATAAGCCATCCTGTGCCTCTAATCCCGCGATTAACGCTAAAATAGAGGGGTTGTCCTTTTCTTTGCTTGCGCGTAAGGCATTGAGCAGAACTTCACGATCTTGCGCCTGTTCAGGTGCAATACCTGCGAGAATTTGTTCCAAATCGGCGGTTGGGTCAATATTTAAAATCTTGTCCAGTGTCTTGGCCGCAAGTTCATATTCATGTGTTTTCAGGGCAATATGCGATAAATAGAACAAAGCAGGCACATCTTTAGGTTCCTGCTCAACCCAGTGCGTGGCAATGTCCAAGGCTGCCTGTAGATCGTTGTATTCCAGAGCAACATCTAAGGCACGTTGCTTAATGATGGTGGAATTGCTGCGAATGGCAAGCACGGTATAGTTGTGCAGGGCTGTTGCAATATCGTCATAGGCAAGGGAAAATTCGGCAACCATGCTCTGTTGTAGGGCATGTTCAAAGCTTTGGTCAGCATACATATCATGTATTGCTTGTGCGGAGACATAAGCGTTCATACTACCTAACAACAAGATTGTGGTAGAATACCGTCTAATCGTCTTGCCGCTAAAGTTATTACGGCTATATAGCTGACGCAATTTTTATTGATCCAAAGTAATGCTTTTTATGACACCGATGTTGCACAATAACATAAATTTAGCGAAATGATGATCTGATATGTCTTTCTTTGCATTGGGTGTCAACCATCAAACAGCTTCTGTTGAATTACGTGAGCAAATCGCTTTCAATGCAGAGCGGTTAGCTGTGCTATTGCAGGAGCAACGTCAACATCCTTCATTGAAAGATATGGTGGTTGTGTCTACATGCAACCGCACAGAAGTTTATGCCATGACAGAAGACGCGGATAGCGTCTTAAACTGGCTCGCCCAAGTGAATAATATTGATGTAAAACAGTTAATTCATCATGTTTATCGTTACGAGAATGCCCAGGCGGTTACACATCTCATGCGTGTTGCCAGTGGTCTGGACTCACTGATGTTGGGTGAACCACAGATTTTAGGGCAGGTTAAAAGTGCATTGGCATTGTCCAAAGATGCGGAAACGGTATCGCCTGAGCTGAATAGTGTTTTTGAATATGCCTTTTATGCGGCAAAGCGGGTTCGCTCGGAAACTTCTGTAGGAAGCCATGCGGTTTCCATGGGCTATGCGGTTGCGCAATTGGCTTCACAAGTGTTTAGCCATCCAGAAAATCTCACCGTTATGGTGGTTGCGGCAGGGGAAATGAATAGTCTGGTTGCCAAGCATTTGGCGGAAATGGGGGTGGCCAAGATTATCATTTGTAACCGTAGTCGTGAACGCGCTGATTTGCTCGCGCAGGATATTGCGCATCAGGTGGATGTTGAAATTATATCTTTTACAGAACTTGCACAGAACCTGCATCGGGCCGATGTAGTTTCAAGCTGTACGGGCAGTTTGCATCAAGTGATTGGTTATGCGGATGTTAAGATAGCATTAAAAAAACGCCGTTATCAGCAAATGCTCATGGTTGATTTGGCTGTTCCGCGTGATATTGATCCAAAGGTTGAATCACTGGACAACGTTTATTTATATGGCGTTGATGACCTGCAAAGCGTGATTGATGAGAATCTGGCACAACGCCGTCAAGCGGCGGTAGAAGCTGAGATTATGGTCAATCAGTTGGCAACCCAATTGATGACCCAGCAAAAGGTCAAGGAGGCGAGTGGCACCATTCAGGCCTATCGCCAGCACAGTGAGGAAGTAAGCCAAAAAGAATTGCTGCATGCCTTGGAGTCGTTAAAGCATGGACATGATGCAGAGCAGGTACTACAGGAATTTGCGCATCGCTTAACACAAAAGCTCATGCATCCAACCTCTATCTTATTAAGAGAGGCTGCCAAGGCTGAAAATCCAGATTATTTTGAGTGGTTACAGCAACATTTACAGTATGTGTTTGAACATGAGCGTAAGCCGAGACAATAAATATTCTATTCTTGTTCAGTGGTTGTTTGTTTAGCTTGTTTTTCTAGCCATTCCAATACATCAGTATTTTTAACCCGATCATAAATATCTGCCACCTTGATGGTTAAATCAATTGAATCCAGTTTAATCTCATCACCCATGAAATAGTGCTCAGCTTTCCAGTTGGTACGGCGACGCAATACTTCAACTTCAGCAGTATCTTGTTCAACCAGTAGATATTCCTGAGGGCTGGTTTGCATTCAGTGTAGCAGAGATTTGATAAAAGGAAACGATCATTACGCAATGGATTAAGACAACAACCTTAAACCAATCTGCTTGGTTAACTCATTGAGTTGCTGGCGTAAATTTCGCGACTCAATGAGAGAAATTGGTGATTTGAGTTTTAAGCGCAAGTATTTTTCCTGAAGTCCTAAAGCGTATTCTTTCGCCAGTTTATCTGCAATTTCAGGTGCCTGTGTAAGTGACTGAATATCGGTACGCTGCATAATATCGGCAATTTCATGGCTGTAGTTGCTACAGGCACCCAGTACATAATAGGTTGCCAATTCCTGATCATCGGGTAAATCATCAAACACAATATTTAATGAGGCTAGAATTTTAGCCAACAGTTCAGTGTGGTCAATGACTGCACGTAATTCTTCAAAGTGAATATATAAAAATGGATGGTGCATTAAGATCGCAATGGCAAAATCCTCATCTTTGGTATGAATGTTAAAAGACAGGGATGCATCATGGCTGATTTGAGGCGTAAAACGTTTACCCAAACCCAGTTTTTCACGGAAAGACTGGGTCAGCAAATAACGAAATGAGCCATGTTTAGGTAACAGTTCGGTTAATTCACGCAGTTCACCCATCACCAGACTTTTACCCTCGGGAGAACTAACATCATGTTGCCCTGTTAAATGCGCAAACACAAAGTCTGACAATAAAGGAGCCTGTTGCAGTAGCTTTTGAAAATTTTCCAAACCCTCCCGACGAATGAGCGAGTCGGGGTCATGTTCATTCGGCAGTACAAAGAACTTTAATTCACGGCCATCGTTAAGCAGGGGCAGGGCAATTTCCAAAGTACGGCGTGCCGCTTTTTGCCCTGCTGCATCACCATCAAATGCAATGGTGATTCGTGAGTTTTGTTTAAATAGGGTGGTTAAATGATCGGCATTGCTGGCTGTTCCCAGGGTTGCCACCGCACCAGAGATGCCATATTGCTGTAGCGCAATCACATCCATATAACCTTCCACCATCAGCCAGTCATTGGCCTTAAGTTTACGCCCTTCATATAAACCATAAAGGAGCTGGTTTTTGTGGAACACTTCCGAGTCAGGTGAGTTGATATATTTGGGCTTGATTTCATCATTTAAGGCACGGCCACCAAAACCCACCACCCGACCTTTATGGTCACGGATTGGGAAAATCACGCGGTCACGCAGTAAATCAAAATCCCGACCACTGTCACTGGAACGAATCAAGCCAAGTTGTTTTAACCCCTCAATATCTTGGGGAAAAGCTTTTTCCAGATGCTGCCAATCTTCTGGTGCATAACCCAAGCGCCAAAACTGAATGGTTTGGGCAGATAAGCCCCGTTGCCTAAAATAATTCTGTGCTTTCTGGCTATTGGGAAGTTGGCGTTCGTAAAATAGTGCAATATTTTCCAGAAGATCATAGAGATTGCCTTCCTGCACCTGTTCATCCATCGTAAATGATGGGTCAAACTGTGCAAAAGGATCATCCATATAAAGATCTATATCCACAAAATGATCGTCGATGGATTCAGGGATGGCTGGTGAGGTTGGACTATTATTCTGTGCTGGTGCAGGTTGTGGTGCAGCAACCTGTTGCGGACTACGCTTATAGGATAGTTTTTTATTGTCCTGATTGTCTTTGGGGAGGTCGATGCCTGTCTTGTTGGACAGTTCTTTGATCACATCGACAAAATTTCGACCATCAATATCCATCAGGAAACGAATGGCATTGCCATTGGCCTGACAGCCGAAGCAATGATAATACTGCTTGTCTCGGTAGACGTGGAATGAAGGTGATTTTTCCTGATGGAAAGGACAGCAACCTGAATAAGTACGCCCAGTCTTTTTTAACTTCACACGTTGACCAATCAAATCGACAATGTCGGTTCGATCCAGAATTTGATCAATCGTATGCTGTGGAATTGCCATAAGGTTTAACCATTTAAAACTGGGGGGCATCTTTATGATTTGTCAGCATCATTGTTGCATAAAATGAAAAACAGGCAAGGGTTAGCCTGCCTGTTTGGTGCATTCAGATGACTGCAAATTAATTTGCGGCATCTTTCTCGCCTGGATTATTGTCAATAACACCAGGAGCAGGATTGCTTGCAGGGGCAGGGACTGCCGATTCAACGGGTACTGATGTTTCAGGCTTATCCAGTAAACCAAAGCTCAAACGGTTGGTGAGGCTGCGTTTTTCCGTTTCAGTATTGGCTTCTATATTTTTGCTATCCACAGTTTTCGATTGACGACCCAATAAGCCCAAAGTTGCACGGTTGACCCAACTACTGTCTTTACGTGCCGCACGTAAATTGACCTCACCATTTGATTTTACAAGGTTTGGATAGTTGAGCTTCAGGATGTCAACATATTGTTGGGAGGTCGCTGTATCACCAAGCTTTTGGTAACTATAGGCTAGGGTTGCCAAAGCTTCAGGTGTCTGTGGAGTTTGTGGATAGTGTTCAATCACCCATTGCGCGCGCTTAGCAGCAGCCAACCAGGCTTTGCGCTGAATATTGAAACGCGCCGCGTTCATCTCACTCTCAGCCAGTTCCTGAGCGATATATTTCATGCGTTGCGCCGCATCGACAGAATATTGGCTACTTGGGAAACGGCGGATCAAATCCACAAAGTTTTGATAGGCAACTTTGATGTAGCTGACATCACGGTGTGACTGTTGCAGTGAGGTATAACGAATCAGGCTATCGTAGTTCATTTCCATGTTGGCGACACCACGAACATAATAGGCATAATCAACATTTGGATGTTGCGGATTTAAACGAATGAAACGTTCCGCCAGTGCAATCGTACCCTCATAATCTTTTTGTTTGAATTTGGCATAAAGAAGTTCAAGCTGTGCCTGCTGTGTATATTGTCCAGTTGGATAATAGGTGTCCAGGGCTTCAAGCGACTTTATCGCATCGGTATATTGATTGCGCTCAAGTGACTTTTGTGCTTTTTCAAAATAAACCTGTTCACTGGATTGTGGCCCTTTATCAACCACATCTTTCTTGCTTGGATTGCTGCTACAGCCCACAAATGCAGACGCTACGCCTAAAGATAGTGCCAGTATCGTAATTTTATAATGGGGTAGCGACATAAAAATTCCTCTGTTTTTGGGACAATAAGCTACAATGGTGCTATTAAACCATTTTTGTACCGATCATCAAATGACTTCAGCACAATCTTCCAATTCAAATTTCTCTGAAACAGATTTCTTACTCGAAGATTCTGTCGATGCAGATAATCATAATTCTGATTCAACTGCAACACGTTTATCGTTGCAAATTCAGCTTGATGAAACCTATTTAGGCCAACGTATCGATCAGGTTGCAGCGATGGTCTGGAGCGATTTTTCCCGTGAAAAACTCAAGCAATGGATGAAAGATGGTCATCTGTTGGTAAATGGTAACATCGTAAAGCCGAAGTACCGTTGTGAGGGCAATGAACTGCTTACCCTTGAGGTTGAGCTTGAGGCACAAACCTCAAGCCAGCCTGAAAATATTCCACTCAATATTGTCTATGAAGATGACGATATTATCGTCATTAACAAGGAAGTGGGCATGGTGGTTCATCCAGGTGCAGGCAATCCAACAGGCACTTTAGTGAATGCCTTGCTTTACCATGCACCGAAACTGGCGGAACTGTCCCGCGCTGGCTTGGTACATCGTATTGATAAAGATACCAGTGGTTTGCTGGTGGTTGCCAAAAATCTTGAGGCCCAGTTTTCATTGAGTAAACAACTGGCAAAGAAAACCGTTTACCGTGTTTATGATCTGGTGGCGTATGGCAATATTATTGCGGGTGGCACCATTGATGAGCCAATCAAGCGCCATCCTGTAGACCGTGTCAAAATGGCGATCTTGCCAGGTGGGCGTGATGCGGTAACACATTATAATGTCAAAGAACGCTTCCGTGACTTCACCCGTATTCAGGCACAACTGGAAACAGGGCGTACCCACCAGATTCGGGTGCACTTTAGTTACCTCGGACATGGTTTGATTGGGGACCCTGTTTATGTCAATCGTGTACGTTTTCCAGCAGGTGCATCGGAAGCATTAATTGATATGCTGCGCAGCTTTAAACGTCAGGCATTGCACGCAGCCAAACTTGGTCTGGTTCACCCACGTACAGGTGAGGAGATGATGTTTGAAGCACCGTGGCCAGAAGATTTCACTCAGTTGGTTGAAGTGTTACGTCGTGAAAATGAAGCTTACTAAGTAAACCGAATTCGACGCAAATATTACTTAACTTATTGAAAAATATCTTAACGGAGTCTTGCTGAATTCTCAGCGAATTTCAGGATAAGCTTTCCGCTGGACTTACTTTTGTTTTGGCAAAAGTAAGCAAACCCATTGTCATTCGCAAAACTCGTTCACGACTAGCAGCCAGTTTAATAGATCGCAGAAACAACATCTTATTCATGAAGTCCTGTCTCGAACAATTGCGAATGACGTTTTCGAGTATCATATTTTTGTCAAAATCACGTTAAGCAAGGAATCATTGATGGAATTTATACAAGGTTTGCCTAAAGGTGTGTATGTGGGGCAAACGCGTATTGAACATGCTCAGGCGATTGCGACCAGTAACCAAAACCTGACTGGCTTTAACTTGGCTTTGCATGTCAATGATGATCCGCAACGGGTTCAGCAGCATCGTATGATCTTGCTAAATGAATTATCTGCATATGGTGTTGATAAAATTACCTGGATGACGCAAACCCACAGCACCATTTGCCATACCGTGAATGAACAGATTTCATTTGTTGCGCTTGAGGGCGATGGTCTGGTCACCCAGCGCAGAGGTCATGCCTTAATGATGATGACTGCGGATTGTCTTCCTGTGGTCTTGGGTAATGCCAATGGCACCGAAGTTGCCAATCTTCATGCGGGTTGGCGTGGTTTGGCCAGTGGCATTATTGAAAATACGATTGTTGAAATGAAGTCTCAACCCGCTTGGGCATGGTTGGGTGCAGCCATTAGCCAGCCTTGTTTTGAGGTGGGAGCAGAAGTAAAGGTGGCTTTCTGTGAAAAATATCCTGAACTGGAAAGGGCATTTATTACTGGTCAAGTTGAGGATAAATACCAAGCTGATTTATATGCGATTGCCCGATTTATTTTAAATCGTTTGGGGGTGAAAATAGTGCTTGGTGGTGATCAATGCTCATATCAACAAGACCAAGATTACTTTTCTTATCGCCGTGATGCAAAAACTGGACGGATGGCAACATTTGTATTTATGCAATAAATTGCATCCTTTGCGTGGTTGATTCGCCTTGTCGTGTTTAAAAATGTTAAACTTGATCTAATTCATTGGTTTTTAAATTTCCCATGTCTGTTATTGAGCAAATTACTCCCCAAATCAAAGTTTGTGTGATCTACCATAGTCCTTATGGACATACAGCCAAAGTTGCACAATACATCGCTCAGGGTGCCGAGCAGGTAGGTGCAGAAGTGCATCTGCTTTCTGTGGCTGCGCCGCAGTGGGATTTATTAGACCAGGCTGATGTGATCGTGATGGGTTGTCCAACCTATATGGGAAGCTTAACTTCTGCCTTGAAACAGTTCATGGAAGATTCTTCTAAACGCTGGTTGGCTCGCACATGGCAGGGCAAATTGGCTGCTGGTTTTACTAACGGTGGTGGTCTCAGCGGAGACAAATTGGCGGTATTACAGCAAATTAATTTGTTTGCGATGCAACATGGGATGCTATGGGCAGGCTTGCCTTTTATGCCAACGGGACGAAGCCCTTTAGATATTAATCGTATGTCTAGTTTTTTGGGTTTAATGACGCAATCTGATAATGCCAGTGTTGAAATCACACCACCTGAAGGTGATTTGGAAACTGCACGAAAGTTTGGGAAATATCTGGCGGAACTAAAATTTAAAAGTAAGTAAAATCAATAGAGTATAAGAATAATATCTGTACACGACAAAAATAGA